>DASVTJ010000068.1:0-3938 GCA_036387635.1 Duganella sp. | reverse complement strand
TACGCCCACGCCTTCGATCAGCCAGTTGCCGTCGACGGTGTTGAACTGGCCGTTCTCGGCGACGCGCGCCATGCCGTTGTCGCTCAGGCGGTTGTTGTCGCTGAGCCAAACGCCGGCGCCGGCGGTGCGCTTGCCCACCAGCGGCGCCAGGCCCAAGGCCTTGACGCCGGCCGCGAAGGTTTCACCGTCCGAATAGGTCAGCTCATCGATCAGCACCACCAGGTGGCCGCGGAACGTCTTCTGCATGTTCGGCGCCGGCTGCGCGCCCGGCGAGGACCAGAAGGCCCACGCCTTGCGCAGCAGCTTCTCGATGATCCAGCTATCGATGTTGCCGCCGTTATTGCGCCGCACGTCGATGATCAGCCCTTCGCGATTGACGTTGGCGTAGAAGTCGCGCGCGAACGAGGCGATGTCGCGCGGACCCATGGCGCGCAGGTGCAGATAACCGACGCGCCCTTTCGACGACGACTCCACCTGGCGCGCGCGGCTCTGCTCCCAGTCACTGTAGCGCAGGCTGGCCTGCTTGACCATATTCACCGGCATAACGATCACCGGGCCGCTGCCGCCGGCCTTGCGTTTGATATTCAACAGCACCTGTTTATCGGCCTGGTTCAGCAGCAGGTCGGCGATGTCGCGCGCCTCCTTCACCGGCTTGCCGTTGACGGCTGTGATGATGTCGCCCTCCCGCACGTTGACATCGGCCTGCGCCAGGGGTCCGCGTTCGGACGGCAGTTCCGGCTCGCTGCGGTAGACGTGATCGACGCGGTAGCCCTCGGCGGTGCGGGTCAACAGCGCACCCAGGCCGGACGGCACGCCCTCCGGGGCCGGGCGGCGGATATCGCCGGGCGCGATCTGCGAGTGCAACGCGCCTACTTCGCTGATCATCATGCCGAGGATGTCGTTGAGCTCCGCGCGGTCGGTCACGCGATCGACCAGCGGCGCATATTTTTCACGCACGGTGTTCCAGTTCACGCCCCGCATTTTGGCGTCATACAGGAAGTCGCGGTGCATGCGCCAGGCGTCGTTGAACATCTGCTTCCATTCCAGGCGCGGATTGGAAACGAAGCTCCAGTCGTCGATCTTGACCCTGGCCCTGAAGGTGTCGCCAGGCGCCCTGGCCGCCGCTTCGACGATGATCATGTCGCCAGGCCCGCCGCTGAAGGTGCGGTAATAGATGTGCTTCTTGTCGGCGGCCAGATCGAACTCGCGCACGCCGGAGGCGAAGGTTTCCGGCTGCGGGCCGTTGGAGGCGATCGCCAGCGTTTTCAGGTTCGCCCTGCCTTCGCTGGACTCGACGTCGAGGAAGTACAGGCGCTTGTCGTCCATGTTCAGGCCACGGTAATCGCCCGGCGCCAGCGGCACTTCGTACAGGCGGTCCTGCAAACCGGCGAAGACGATCGCCGGTAGCGACTTGTCGGTTTTTTTGGCCGGCGCGACGACCTTGGCGCCGGATCTTTCCACCACCTTGTCGACTGCCTTCTGCGCGGCTTTTTCCGCCGCCTTCTCCACCGCCTGTTCGACCGCCTTCTCGGCCGGGCCTTCGGCCACCTTGTCACCCGGTTTGTTCAGCTCATCGTCGGCCTTGAACGGGAAGCGGTTGCCCGGCTGGAGCGCCAGCGCGTAGGCGCCGGTACGGTTGTCGAACACCGGCCCCATATTGCGGTCGCCCCACGGCGAGCCGTTCGCCAGTTGGAAGTTGCGGGCAGAGAGGAAATACAGCCATTTGCCATCCGGCGAAAACACCGGCGAGCGTGACGTGTACTTGTCGCTGGTGACAAAGGCGAGCTGCTTCGACTCCAGGTGGTACAAGCCGATTTGCTCGCGCTGCTCGGTGGTGGCGGCGCGCACCAGCGCCAGGTTCTTGCTGTCGGCCGACCACAGGATTTCGTCGTGCTTGTCGACGCCGGCCTTGCCCGCGTCGTCGATGACGATGTTCGATCTGGTGGCCAGATCGAGCAGCCAGAAACGCCCCTTCTTGTCGGTGTGGCCCAACCAGCGGCCGTCCGGCGACGGATACAGCTGCCAGCGGTGGCTGATGCCGTCGCGGGTCAACTGCTCGCCGGGGCCGGAACCGTCGGCGGCGAACTTCCAGATCTCGTTCTCGCCGGAGGTGTCGACGATCGCATAGACCCATTTGTCGTCATGGCTGAACACCGCCTCGCGTGCCCGCGCGGCGCCCGGCACCGCGATCTCGACGCGGCGCTGGGCGCCGGTGCCGGCCAGGCTGACGCGCCCGCGCGCCGTCAACACCAGCCGCTCGCTCTTGGGCGAGAGCTGGACGTTGGTCAGCTGCTCCAACGGCGACCGGATCTGGCGGGTGCGCTGCTGGTCGAAGTCGGACACGAGCCCGATCGGCAACCGCCGGTCGGATGCCGACGCCAGATCGAACACGCGCAGGTCGGCGCCCAGTTGGTAGACGACGCGGCCGTCGCCCAGCGCCGCGTTGCGCACGTCCCAGTCGGTGTGCCTGGTCAGCTGGCGCGGGTCGCTGCCGTCGGGCGCCGTCGACCACAGGTTGTCGGAGCCGCCACGGTCGCTGATGAAAACGACGCGGCCCTGCCACCACATGGGGCGCTTGTTGTTGCCGGCGTCGCCGGCCAGCAGCGGCACGGCCTCGGTGGCGCCGCCGGCGGCGGTGCCGGTGCCAGTGCCAGTGCCCAAATCATAGCGCCACAGCTGCGCGTGGGCGCCGCCGCGATAGTTCTTGACGTTGTCGTTGGTGAGGGACAGGCCGTAGCGGGTGAAATACAGCGTCTTGCCGGCGTCGTCGAGCACCGCGTCGTTGGCGTCCGCGACCGGGAACACGCGGCGCTGCAGGGTCGACGGTTGCACCGCCGCGACGATGCGGTGCGCCGACGGTCCCTTGGAATCCTGGGTGCTGACGAGGACTTCTCCTTGCGCGGTCCAGCCCAGCACCGTGACGGCGCCGTTCTCGAACGTCAGCCGCTTCGGCAGGCCGCCGGACACCGGCATCACATAGGCTTCCTGGGCGCCCTCGTACGAAGCGGAGAAGGCGATCCATTTGCCATCGTACGACATGGCGGCGTTGGTTTCGGCGGCGGGGTGCGTGGTCAGGCGCTGGGCCGGGCCGCCCTGGGCGCCGGTCTTCCACAGGTCGCCTTCGGCGGTGAAGACGACGGCATCGCCACGGATGGCGGGAAACCGGTAGTAGGCATCGGCCGCCTGGGCCGCGGCGGCAGTGCCGGCAGGCGCGCCTTGCGCGGCTGGGCTTGCTTGGTTGGCGGCTTGGTTGGCCGGTGCGGGTGGAGTGGCTGGTTCGGCCGGTGCGGCGTGGGCGGCCAGCAGGCCGGCGGACATCAATAACAGTGAAAGCGGACGGGACAGGAGCATGGACAACATTTCGAAGATTGTCGGAGGGAACGACAATTCTGTCACAATTGCGCCGCTGCTGGAACAAATATAGTAGTGCCAAATCAACATCTGTAGCCTGTTTGCATGTCGCTCTCGCAACGTCCAACAAAGTCGACAATTGTGGATTTCCTTTATCCGGGACGAAAAAAAACCGCGCGCGGCGCGGTTTTTGGGGGGAGCTACAGGCTTATTCGACTTCGACGGTCTCCGGCGGTAGCGTCGGCGCGGCGTCCGGCGGTTCCTGGAACTCCAGTTTGACGACGTCCTTCTCGTCCAGATCGACGGTCACGCGGCCGCCGCTGACCAGACGGCCGAACAACAGTTCGTCTGCCAGCGCCTTGCGGATCATGTCCTGGATCAGACGCGCCATGGGGCGCGCGCCCATCAACGGATCGAAACCTTTCTTGCCGAGGAACTTACGCAGCTTCTCGGTGAAGATCGCCTCGACCTTTTTCTCGTGCAGCTGCTCTTCCAGCTGCATCAGGAACTTGTCGACCACGCGCAGGATGATTTCCTCGTCCAGCGCACGGAAGCTGATGGTCGCGTCGATACGGTTGCGGAACTCC
>DASVTJ010000067.1:0-2585 GCA_036387635.1 Duganella sp. | reverse complement strand
GTAAACGTCTTGCCGTCGGCGTCGCGGGTCGGTTCGCCGTCGCGGTAGCCGCGCACGATGTCGAGCACCGGGCTGCCGCGCTTCGGGTAGCCGTTCAGGACCATCGTGTGGTCGTGGTCGGCGGTGACGACGATCAGGGTGTTGTCCAGGCCCGGATCGATGGCCCGCATGCGGTCCAGCGCCGTCTGGATCGCCTCGTCGAAGGCCACCGTCTCGGTCAGCGCGTTGCGTGCGTTGGTGTCGTGCAGCGCGTGGTCGATCTTGCCGCCTTCGACCATCAGGAAGAAGCCGTTCGGATTGTTTGATAACAGCTCGATCGACTTGGCCGTCATCTCGGCCAGGGTCGGCTGTTCCGGACGCCGTTTGGAGGCGTAATCGAGGTGGCTCTCGGCGCTGTACAGGCCGAGGAATTTTTTACCCGGCCGGCTCGACGCCATGTCGGCGCGCGTGTTGGCGACAAAATATCCCTGCTTCTCGAATTCCTCGACCAGGTTGCGGCCGTCGCCGCGGCCCTTCGGATTGCGCTTGGCATCATGAGGCGTGAAGTGATTGCGCCCTCCTCCCATCAGCACGTCGACGCCGTCTTTCAGACGCGCGTTGTAGCCGGCGCCGCCGGGCACGATCTGCTGCGCGATCGTGTACGCCATGTTGCGGTCGCAGACGTGCGAGAAGGTCGATGCCGGCGTCGCGTGCGTCAGTTCGGTGGTCGTGACGGCGCCGACCGATTTGCCGGCGGCCTTGGCCAGTTCCAGGATCGTCATCGGCGAGCTGCCGTTACTCGCGCCGCAGCGGTCGATGGAAGCGATGCCGTTCGCGTCCTTGCCCGGCGCGACCGGTTTCGCATCCTTCATCGAGATGACGTCGTTGTTGATCTTCACGCCGGTCATGTAGGCGCCCATCGACGGCGCGCTGTCGGTGACTTGCGCGTCCGCCGAATAGGTCTTGATGCGCGCGGTGCGGTCCAGGCGTTCGAAGTTCAGCAGGCCGTCTTCGCCCGCTTTAAAAATGCGGGCGGCGGTGATCGTGGTCGGGCCCATGCCGTCGCCGAGGAAGAAGATGATGTTCTTCGCTTGCGGCTTTGGGGCGAGGCGCATCGTGGTTGCGGTCTGCGCCGTCGCAGCGCCGCAGCATGCCGCCAGCAGCAGCGTCGAAAGGAGGGTTCTGGTCATCGGATGCTTTCTGGCGCTCATAGTCCCGCCGCGCTCTTGATCAAGTCGAACACGCGGGTGTTGTCGATGGTCCCGCGGAACAGTTCGGCATTGGCGCCGGCCGCGCCGAGGTAGACGTCGGCGCCGCCATGGGTTTCGCTGCCCGCTTTGGTGCGCACCACGGCTTCCTGGTGGTAGTCGTCGCCGGACGCGATCTCGTCGGTCAGTTTGACGTCCTTGCGGCTGCCCTGCACGCGGTGTTCGCCGGTGCCGAAACCCAGGATCGTGAACGGCGCCCCATCCTTGTCGAGGCGGACTTTTCCGTCCGGGAGGCTGCGCACCAGGCCCAGCACGCCCGGATTGGCCGGCGTGGTCTTGCCGGTGCGCGGCGAATAGCCGTTGATCAGCAGCGTGTGGTCGTGGTCGGCGGTGGCGACGATCAGGGTGTTCTTCAGGCCCGGATCGAGCTTGTTCATCTTGTCGAGCGCGGTCTTGATGGCCGCGTTGTAGCTCACCGTCTCCTGCAGCGCGCGCTTGGCGAGCGTGGCGTGCAGGCCGTGGTCGATCAGGCCGCCCTCGACCATCAGGAAGAAGCCGTTCGGATGGGTGGAGAGGATGTCGATCGCTTTCGCAGTCATCTCGGCCAGCGCCGGCTGCTTCGCCGGATCGCGCGCGGCTTCATAGGCAAAATGGTTCCGGGCGAACAGGCCGATGGCCGGCTGGCTGTTTGGGGCCAGCGCCTGCAGCTGCGCCGTGCTGGACGCCACGCGCCAGCCTTTGGTCTGCAATTCGGCCAATAAATTGCGCCCGTCGGCGCGCTTGCCGCCGGCGTCCACTGGCGTGAACTGCTGCAGGCCGCCGCCGAAGACGAGGTCCAGGCCCGTGGCGCCCAGCGCCGTGTTGTAGCCGGCGCCGCCGGGAACGAGTGAGGCCGCGATGTCTTCTTCCAGCTTGCGGTGGCAAGCGTGGGCATAGGTCGCGGCCGGCGTGGCGTCGGTGACGCTGGTGGTGGTGACGACGCCGGCGGCCATGCCGCGCGCCTTGGCCAGCTCGGCCAGGGTCGGCACCGCGCTGCCGTTGTTGCAACGGCTGACGGTGCGCTTGCCTTCGGTGCCTGGTGAGATCGAACGGGTCTCGGTCGACATCGAAATCACGCCGTTGTTCTGTTTTACGCCGGTCATGTAGGCCGACATCGAAGCGGCGCTGTCGGTCACTTGCGCGTCGTTCGAGAAAGTCTTGACGAAGGCGGATTCGGGCAGCGTGTCGATGGCCAGTTCGCCCTCTTCGCCTACGGCGTAGATGCGCGCGGCGGTGAGGGTGTTGATGCCCATGCCGTCGCCGAGGAAGAAGAGGATGTTTTTCGCCTGGCCTTCGCCGGTGACGCGCGGCTTGACGGCGGCCGGGCCGGTCGCGGCGCAGCCGGCGAGCGCCGCCAGC
>DASVTJ010000066.1:0-5972 GCA_036387635.1 Duganella sp. | reverse complement strand
GCGATGGCCACGGCGGACACGGCGGACAACATCACGGCGGCGAAGACACTGGTCGAAAACTTGTTCATCTGTATTTCCCAACAATTATTTTTAGAGACTGATTGATTTGAACGCCAAGGCCCGCACACGTGTCGCAAAGGGCGACAGCAGGCCGAGGCAAGCTTAAAACTCTTCCCACTCGTCAGCGCCGCCACTTGGCGCGTTGACGACCTTCTTTGGTTTCGCGGCAACGGCCACCGGCTTGGAAGCCAGTTTCTTCACCGGTGCGCGGGCGGCGGAGATCGGCTTGACCACCGCCTTCGGGGCCGGAGTGAATACCGGCGCGGCAACAAAGGTGTCGCCTTCCACCAGCTTGAAGATGCTGACCACGCGGGACAACTCGGCGGCCTGGTCTTGCAAGCTTTGTGCTGCGGCGGCGGATTCCTCCACCAGCGCGGCATTTTGCTGGGTCATGCTGTCCATCTCGATGATCGACAGGTTGACCTGTTCGATGCCGGCGCTCTGCTCCTGGCTGGCGTTGGCGATGTCGCTCATGATGTCGGTCACGCGGCGCACCGACGCGACCACCTCGTCCATCGTCACGCCGGCCTGGCCGACCAGCTTGGTGCCGGCGCCGACTTTTTCGACCGAGTCATCGATCAGCATTTTGATTTCCTTGGCGGCGCCAGCGGAACGCTGGGCCAGGTTGCGCACTTCCGACGCCACCACCGCGAAGCCGCGGCCCTGTTCGCCGGCACGGGCCGCCTCGACCGCCGCGTTCAACGCCAGAATGTTGGTCTGGAAGGCGATGCCGTCGATCACGCCGATGATGTCGACGATCTTCTTGGCCGACGCGTCGATCGAGCTCATGGTGTTGACCACTTCCGACACCACCTTGCCGCCCTTGATCGCCACGTCCGACGCCGCCGACGCCAATTGGTTGGCTTCCCGGGCGTTGTCGGCGTTCTGTTTCACGGTCGAGGTCAGCTCCTCCATCGCCGACGCGGTCTTCTCCAGCGAGCTGGCCTGCATCTCGGTGCGGGCCGACAGGTCGATATTGCCGGCGGCGATTTCACGCGAAGCGGTGCCGATGGTCTCGGTGCCGGAACGGACTTGGCCAACGATGTCCACCAGGCTGTTGCGCATTTCTTTCATTTCGAACAGCAGGCTGTCCTTGTCGTTGCCGTTGGTGTCGATCGACACGGCCAGGTCGCCGTTGGCGATGCTGCTGGCTATCGAGGCGGTGTAGTCCGGCTCGCCGCCGAGCTGCTTGAGCAGGCCACGGGTGATCATCAGCGCGGCGACGATCGAGATGCCGACCGCCAGCAGGCCCATGATGATCATGAAGGTGCGGCCACTGGAAAAGCCTTCGGCGGCGTCGACCTGCACTTGCGCGTTGAGCTTGTCTTCCAGCGCGGCCAGTTGGTCCAGCGCCGTCATCCATTTTTTCTGCGCAGGACGGATTTCTTTGATCAGCACGCGGGTCGCGCCTTCGGCATTGCTGGCCAACCACAGCTCGGTCGCCTTGGCGATCGCCGGCATGGCCAGCGCTTCCTGTTCCTTGATCGTGCCCAGCAAGGCCTTTTCTTCCGGCGTCGCTTCCTTGGCGAATTGCGCGCTGAGCTTGTTCTGCGCGTCGGTGTACTTGGCGGCCAATTCCTTGACGCGGTTCAGTTCCGGTTCCATGTCGCCGGCGTCGGTCATCAGGGTCAGCACGCGCAGCGAGCTGATGCGGTCA
Source organism: Duganella sp. (assembly GCA_036387635.1). Taxonomy (GTDB): domain Bacteria; phylum Pseudomonadota; class Gammaproteobacteria; order Burkholderiales; family Burkholderiaceae_D; genus Rugamonas. Next base: position 4,255 of record DASVTJ010000066.1, on the reverse strand, counting down.
TTGACGTTGGCGCGCATATCGATGACCAAGCGCGAAACGACGTTGTTGACGCTGATGACGTGGTCCAGGCGCTCCTGAATCTGTGCCATGCGGAAGATGCCCACGGTGGTCACCGCCACCAAGAACAGCAGAACGAGGGCGAATCCGAGGCCCAGGCGCGTTCCGACTTTCATTTTTGCTAAATTCATTTCGTCTCTTCTTAAGTGACATTGTTGATAAGAATTCGCTCTGGACTGCCCCGTCGGGCGCAAGGCACTATCGACTCAAACATTGCTAGACATCAATAAAACATGACAGTAGCAAATATTGACTGCGAATGCAAAATTTGGCGTCACACGAAGGCCGGGGTGTGGTTTTTGCGCTGCAACATGCCAATGTTGGCATTGGAGATATGTGTCTATTAATGAATTATAGATGCAAATTTTTCCTCAAAGCAAGAAGAGAGCGTAACTATCTAATGCTAAGGGAATTTCTGCGTGGAAATACCAACACTCCGGTCGATTCCTTGTCGGAACGACCAGATTTACGTGTTGGTACGCAGCCGGGCGGCCGCTTCGAGCAGGAGGTTGGCGTCGCCGGCGGCGAGCTTTTTGGAGTCGGACAGCACTTGGCGGAACGCGCGCGCGCCAGGCAAGCCGGTCATCAAGCCCAGCATATGCCGGGTGATGCTGTTGAGCTTGAGCCCTTTGACGCCTTGCGCCAGCTGGGCCTGGATATACGGGATCATCGCCGCGATCACTTCGTCGCGCGTCTTGATGGCGCTGTCGTCGCCATAGTAGCGCTGGTCGAACGTCGCCATCACGAACGGGTTGTGATACGCCTCTCGGCCCAGCATCACCCCGTCCAGATGCTTCAGGTGCTCGTCGATCTCCGCTTCGGTCTTGATGCCGCCGTTGATGATGATTTCAAAGTCGGGAAAATCGCGCTTGAGGCGGTAGGCGTAGTCGTATTTCAGCGGCGGCACTTCGCGGTTTTCCTTCGGCGACAAGCCTTTCAGGATGGCGTTGCGGGCGTGGACGATGAAGGTCTTGCAGCCGGCGTCGGCCACCGTGCCGACGAAGTCGCGGACGAAATCGTAGCTTTCGCCGTCGTCGATGCCGACGCGGTGCTTGACGGTGACGTCGATGCTGACGGCGTCGCGCATGGCCTTGACGCAATCGGCCACCAGTTGCGGCTCGGCCATCAGGCAGGCGCCGAAGGCGCCCTTCTGCACGCGCTCGGACGGGCAGCCGCAGTTCAGGTTGATCTCGTCGTAGCCCCATTTCTCGCCCAGCCTGGCGCTGGTGGCGAGATCGGCCGGATCGCTGCCGCCCAGTTGCAGCGCGACCGGGTGTTCTTCGTCGTTGAAGCGCAGGTGGCGTTCGACGTCGCCATAGACCAGCGCGCCGGTGGTGACCATCTCCGTGTACAGCCACGTGCGGCGGCTGATGTGGCGGTGGAACACGCGGCAGTGGCGGTCGGTCCAGTCCATCATCGGTGCCACACTGATGCGGCGACCCGGAACCGCCGCGTTCGATGTCGCGTTCGATGCCGCGTTCCATGCCGCATCCAATGCGGATTCATTGCTGGTCACTGGCGTGCTTGAGTTTTCAGGCGTCATTAGGGGCTCATTATCATTGTGTTTCTCTGGCGGCCGCCCCGCGCATCACAGAACTGAAGGCGCGCGCGCAAAAAACCGAGGCCGACATGATAACCCGGAAACACGAACCAGGCGCGAATGTCGCCTGAAGCGCCACACCGGCGTTAGTTTTTGCACGGAGACGCCCGAGGTTCTGCGCTAAAATCATTGACGACGTACAACACTCGGCTAAATAAAACGGCAATATGGACGATTCTCCCCTGCTCCACTTCGAAGGCGACGGCAAGGTGCGCGACATGCTGCGCCAGCTGGACTGGGAGGCCTCCGCGCTGGGCGCCCCGCCCACTTGGCCGGCGCCGCTCAAGACGGCGGTCGACATGATGCTCAACTCAGCCTTTCCGATGTTTGTGGCATGGGGGCCGGACCTGGGGTTTCTGTACAACGACGCCTATGCGGTGATCCTGGGAGAAAAGCATCCGGCCGCGCTGGGCGGGCGTTTCCAGCACATCTGGGCGGAGATCTGGTCGGACATCGAACCGATCATCGTGCGCGCCCTCGCCAACAAATCGACCTATTTTGAAGACTTGCCGCTCACCGTGGTGCGCCGCGGTTATCCCGAGCCGTGCTTCTTCACGTTCTCCTACTCGCCGCTGCACGACGACGCCGGTCGCGTGGGCGGCATGTATTGCACCGTCATGGAAACCACTTCCAGGGTGCTGGCCGAGCAAAAGCTGCGCGCGGCCGACCAGCGCAAGGATGATTTTCTGGCCATGCTGGCGCACGAGCTGCGCAACCCGCTGGCGCCGATCGCGTCGGCGGCCGAGCTGCTCAGCCGGACCAGGCTCGACGAGAAGGTCGTGCGGCAAAGCAGCGCCATCATCGGACGCCAGGTCAAGCACATGACCGGCTTGGTCGACGACCTGCTGGACGTTTCGCGCGTCACGCACGGCCTGGTGGTGCTGTCGAAGGCGCCGGTGGCGGTGCGCACCATCGTCGACGAAGCCGTCGAGCAGGTGTCGCAGCTGTTGCAAACGCGCCGCCAGCCGCTGGTGGTGCGCCTGCCGCCGGACGACACCATCGTCCTCGGCGACAAGCGCAGGATGGTGCAGATCCTGGTCAACCTGCTGCAGAACTCGGCCAAATACTCGGCCGACGAGCGCCGCATCGACTTGCACGCCGAGGTCGATGGCGAAGAACTGGTGATCGCCGTGCGCGACGAGGGCATCGGCATGTCGGCCGAGCTGATGCCGCACGTGTTCGACCTGTTCACCCAGGCCGAAAGCTCGTCGGCGCGCTCGCTGGGCGGACTCGGACTGGGCTTGTCGCTGGTCAAACAGCTGGTCGAGCTGCATGACGGCAAGGTCAGCTGCTCGAGCCCGGGACTGGGAAAGGGCAGCAGCTTCGTCGTCAGGCTGCCGCTGGCGCCTTCGCCGGCGCTGGCCCGCCCGCACCACGCTGGCACGCCGCCGACCGCCCACGCCCCGCTGAAAGTGATGATCGTCGACGACAACGCCGACGCCGCCCAGATGCTGGCGATGCTGCTGTCGGCCGACGGTCACGACGTCATCGTCGAGTACGGATCGGTCAGCGCGCTGGCGCGGGCTCGGCTGGAGCGGCCCGCCGTCTGCTTGCTCGACATCGGCCTGCCCGAGATGGATGGCAACGAACTGGCGCGCCACCTGCTCAGCCAGCCCGAGACGGCCGGCGCCAAGCTGATCGCGATCACCGGCTACGGCCAGCACGAGGATCGGCTGCGCACCGCGCAGGCCGGGTTTCACCATCACCTGGTCAAGCCGATCGCGATCAAGCAACTGGCCGGCATCCTCTCCGAACTCGCCGGCTCGCCCACCGTCGTCTGACCCGGGCGCGGGCGCCGCCCGTTTGGCGGGCCGGACTTGACAGCACCGGTCAACATCGATCAGATTGTTAATGTACGGAAATGCGTATGGAAATGCATATGGAAATGCATAAAACAGAACCCGACGTTTAACCGGAACCGCGCATGCAGGCAGCAACACCTCATCTTTCAGAACTGGGTTTGCGGCATTTACGCGACAAAAAACGGCCGGTGCTGGCGCTGATCACCTCGGGACTTATTCTGCTGTGCCTGCTGTTTGCCGGCGCCACGAGCTGGGTGGTGTGGTCCTCGCGCGAAATCCGGCTGCGGGAAGCGGAGGTGGCGACCCGCAACATGGCCGGTGCCCTCGCCTCGCAGGCCGACATGACGCTCAAGCTGTCCGACGTCCTGCTCGAAGACATCGTCGCGCGGGTCGAGCACGAAGGCAGCGCCGGCGCGGCCGGCGAACGGCTTCACGCGCACCTGAAACACCTCACGCGCAAAGCGGCCGAGATCCACGGCTTGTTCGTGTATGACGACAAAGGCCGCTGGATGGCGACGTCGCTCGATAGCGAGCAAAAAGGCGACAATTCCGATCGCGACTATTTCAAATTCCACAAAAACAACCGGCAGCGCGAGACCCACATCAGCGCGCCGGTGCGCAGCAAATCGACCGGGTACTGGATCATTCCGATCTCGCGCCGGGTCGAGCATCCCGACGGCACGTTCGCCGGGGTGGCGCTGGCGAGCCTTCGGCTCGACGCGTTCGAGCGCGTGTACGACCGGCTCGACCTGGGCAAATCAGGCACGGTGTTTGTCGCGCTTGAAAGCGGCACGCT
>DASVTJ010000065.1:0-7353 GCA_036387635.1 Duganella sp. | reverse complement strand
CGGCGGCGGGCAATGTGGTGCTGAACGAGCGGATCGATATTTTCCGCCACAAGAACGGCGGCACCATCACCTTGCCGGTGATGGGCACTGTGACGGTGGAAAACGGCGCAATCACCGTCTGGCGCGACTACTTCGACCCCGGCGATTTCGAGCGGCAGCTCAAGCTGACGCTGGGTGGCTGATCACACCGGCGGCAGGCCCGCCAGCAGCTTGTCGAGCGTAATCGGATAATCGCGCACGCCGGTGGTTGTAGACGGCATTGGCGATCGCCGCGCCCACGCCGCACAGACCTAGCTCGCCGATACCCTTGGCCTTCATCGGCGACGACAGCGGGTCGGTCTCGTCGAGGAAGATCACCTCCTGCGCCGGGATGTCGGCGTGCACCGGCACCTCGTAGCCGGCCAGGTGCGGCGTGTCGCCCGGCAGGCGGTGGAAATCGGCGATCGGTATCACCCGCGACGAGCCGTTGGCGCGCAGCGTTTCGACGCGCGCGTCGAGCAGGCGCATGGCGATCGCCATGTCGCTTGGATCGGTGGCGATGCAGGCGTCGCTGACGCCAATGACGGCGTGCGACCGCGTATAGCCGCCGATGGCCGCGCAGCCGCTGCCGGAACGGCGCTTGTTGCAGGCCTGCTTCGTGTCGTAAAAATACGGGCAGCGGGTGCGCCGCAGCAGATTGCCGGCCGTGGTGGCCTTTTGCGCAATTGGACCGAGGCGCCCGCCAACAAGGCGCGCGACAGCACGCCGTAGTCGCGCCGCTTCGCGGATCTCTTCGGCACTCAACAGCGGCGCCACCGTCAGCGACGGGCTGACGTGGCTCGGGATGCCCTGCTTGATCTCGTCGAGCACCGCGATGGCAGAACAGATCTGGCCCGGCGTGCAGTAGCCGCACTGAAAGCCGTCATGCTTGATGAACGCGGCCTGCATCGGATGGAGCGTGTCCTTGCCGCCAACGCCTTCGATGGTGGTCACTTGCGCGCCCTCGTGCATGACCGCCAGCGTCAGACAGGAATTGATGTGACGCCCGTCGACCATCACCGTGCAGGCGCGGCATTGACCGTGGTCGCAGCCCATCTTGGTGCCGGTTAGGCGCAGAGGTCAGGTGAAAAAACGTGGGTAAGCGTGGGGAGGCGTGGCGGGTGTTTGTTCGACTGCCCTACTCGGCCAGCTCGATTTTGACTTTCAGCTCGCCGGCGCGTTTGAGCGTGGCCAGCCCGGTATCGATGCGGCCGATCGGAATCAGGCCGCGCGAGTAGGCGAAGTCCTTGTAGAAGAACGCCAGGTTTCCCCACGGCGCGTAGTAGGCGATGGTGCCGGCGGTCGGCGTGCTGCCGGCCGGCGCGCCGGCGCCCGACAGCTTGCGATCGAGGTAGACGATTTTCTCGGTGTCGGCATAGTCGCTCAGGGTCAGCGTCAGCGGCAGCCTGGCGACGAAGTCGCGCGTGGTTGGATTGTCCGCCAGGGTCGCGGCGATCACCTCCCCGTCGACGGTCATGCGGATTTTTTGGGCGTGTGCGGGCGTCGCCGCGATCAGGGCTAAGGTCATGGTCGTCAAAGAAAAGAGTGGTGTGAGGCGGCGCGGGCGCATCAAGCGGTCCCCCGCGCCTTGAGCCGGCCGCCATTGCCGACGATGACGGCGGAAAGCGCCAGCATCACCGCGCCGCCGATCAAGGTCGCCATGATCGACAGGTGGTCGAGCAGCACGCCGCCCAGCGCGGCGCCGAGCATGATGGCTAGCTGGATCGCCGCCACCAGCAGGCCGCCGCCGCTTTCCGGCTCGTCGGCGACGCCCTTGCTCAGCCAGGTCGACCACGCCACCGGAATCGCCGAGTTCAGCGCGCCCCAGGCCACCAGCGCCAGCGCCACCGCCCACAGCACGTGACCGACGGCCAGCAGTGCCAAGGTGACGGTGCCCAGCGCCAGCGGCAGCCACCGCAGCAGCGCATACAAGTGCCGGCCCAGCATCACGGTGGCGAAGTAGGTGCCGGCAAAGCCCGCCGTGCCCAGGCCGAGCAGCAGCAGCGACAGCTGCGGCACCGTCACCCGGGTATAGGTTTCCAGAAACGGACGCAGATAGGTGAAGGTGGCGAAGGCGCCGCCGAACGAGAGCATCACGCCGGCCATCGCGAACGCAACGTTGGGACGCTTGAACAGGCCGAGCACCTTGCCGACCGGCTTCGCGGCCTGCGGCGGCATCGACGGCAGGCTGGCCCACTGCCAGATCAAATTGGCGACGACGAACGGCGTAAGCGCCCAGAACGTGCCGCGCCAGCCGATGATGGCGCCGAAGTAGCTGCCGATCGGCGCGGCCAGCGCCGCCGCCACGGCGTTGCCGGTGTACATCAAGCCGAGTGCCTTGGGAATTGACTCGGCTGGAACGAGGCGCATCACCGTGGCCGTGGCCAGCGCCCAAAAGCCGCCGACGGTCACGCCCAACAGCGAGCGGGCCACCATCAGCACGGCGAAGTTGGGCGCCGACGCGATCAGCACCAGCGAGACGAGCATCACGCCGGTGAGCGCGATGAGCACGTGGCGGCGGTCGAAATGGCTGGCGATGGCGGGGATGAGCAAACTGGTGACCACGGCGAACAGGCCGGAGATCGAGATCGCCTGCCCGGCCATGCCTTGCGTGGCGCCCAGGTCGGCGGCGATCGGCGTGAGCAGGCTGACCGGCATGAACTCGGAAGCGATCAGCATCGCCACGCACATGGCCATCGAGCCGACGGCGCCCCAGGCGGGCTGGCCGAACGCTTGATCCTCCGTTTGATCCTTGATTGCGGTGCTGGCGATATCCATAGTCTATTCATCTTGAAGGGCCGTCCATGGTAGCGGCATCCGGGTGTTAAAAAATCATCGCGTTTCGCTAGGGCTTATGCAGGAAAATCATCAATCGGCGGCGCCGGGCGGGCCGCGCGCAACTGCTAGAATGCGCAGTCAACTACCCGGTACACACCCATGGCGCGCGAAAATATTAACGACATCCTGGTCTTCCTCGCGGTGGCGCGCGAGCGCAGTTTTACGCGCGCGGCGGCCAAACTGGGTATGTCGCAATCGGGCCTGAGCCACATCGTGCGCGGGCTGGAGGCGCGCATGGGCGTGCAACTGCTGGCGCGCACCACCCGCAGCGTGGCGCCGACCAAGGCCGGCGAGCGGTTGATGGAAACGGTGGGGCCGCGCTTCGACGAAATCGAAGCGGAGATCGCCGCCATCAGCGACCTTGGCGGCACGCCGGCGGGCCTGATCCGCATCACCGCCATCGACCACGTGATCGACAGCGTGCTGTGGCCGCGCGTGGCGCACCTGCTGCCGCAATACCCCGACCTGCGCATCGAGATCAACTCCGACTACCGCCTGCACGACATCGTGGCCGAGCGCTACGACATCGGCGTGCGCTGGGGCGACCAGGTCGAGCAGGACATGATCGCCGTGCGCCTGACGGCCGACGCGCCGATGGCGATCGTCGGCGCGCCCGAGTATTTCAAGGCGCGCGGCGTGCCGGCGTCGCCGCAGGAACTACTGAATCACAACTGCATCACGCTGCGCCTGTCGTCCAACGGCGGCGCCTACGCCTGGGAACTGTGCGAAGACGGCCGCCCGATCGAGGTGCGCGTCAGCGGCCAGGCCATGTTCAACAGCGCCTACCAGATGTTGAACGCAGCCGTCAGCGGCGTCGGTCTGGCGTTCGTGACGGCGGAACTGGCCGAGCCCTACGTCCGGGACGGGCGGCTGCTGCGCATCCTGCCGGAGTACTGCCCGCCCTTCCCCGGCTTGCACGCCTACTACCTGTCCCGGCGCCACCCGACGCGCGCCTTCACGCTGGTGATCGAAGCGCTGCGCTACCAGGGCTAAAAAGTCCGCGCGCGCATACCCCGCAAAACCGTAGGGCGGATTAGCCGGAACGGCGTAGTCCGCCAAGAGCCGCCAGAAACGCCTGATGGCCGCCACGCGTCCTAGCGCAGATGCAGTGTAAAGAAATTGGTCAGCTTATCGAAGGGGATCAGCTTGACGCGGTCATACAGGTCGACGTGGCCCGCGCCTGGGATGACGACCAGCTCCTTCGGCTCGGCCGCGCGCTTGAAGGCATCCTCGCTGAACTCGCGCGAATGGGCGATCTCGCCGGTGATGAACAGCACCGGTCGCGGCGAAATCGTCTCGATGTCATTGAACGGATAAAAGTTCATGAACTTGACGTTGCTGCTCAAGGTCGGATGCGTGGTCAGCTTCGGCGACGAGCCTTTCGGCGTGAACTCGCCGCGCGGGGTGCGATAGAAATCATAGAACTCGCGTTGGATCGCCGGCGTCCCGCTATTGAGCACATGGGTGGTGCCGCCGGTGTACTCGATCTCGCCGCCCTTGAACTCGACGTAGCGCTGCTCGGCCGCCTGCGCGATGAGGGCCTTGCGCTGCGCGACGCCCTGGCCGTGGCGCAGGCCGTCGCGGCTGACCGCGCCCATGTCGTACATGCTCACGGTGGCGATGGCCTTCATGCGCGGATCGATCTTGGCCGCGCTGATGACGAAGCTGCCGCTGCCGCACACGCCGATGACGCCAATGCGCTCGCGGTCGACGAAGGACTGGCTGCCCAGGAAATCGACGGCCGCGCTGAAGGCCTCCGCGTACAGCTCCGGCGACACCTGGTTGCGCGGCTTGCCCTCGCTGTCGCCCCAGAACGGCAGGTCGAGCGACAGCGTCACGAAGCCCTGCTCGGCCATCTTGGTCGCATACAGGTTCGCGCTTTGCTCCTTGACCGCGCCCATCGGATGGCCGACGATGATCGCCGCGCTTTTCGCGCCGCGGTGCAGGGTGCGCGGAATGAACAGATTGCCGGCGACCTTCATCTGGTACTGGTCCTTGAAGGCGACCTTCCGCACGGTGACCTTGTCGCTGGTGTAGAAATTATCGGCGCCGTTGGACATGTCCTGCGCGACGGCCGGCATGGCAAGTGTGCCGCTGACGGCCAGCATCGCGGCGCCCACGCCGGTCAGCTTGACGACGTTGCGGCGCCGTTCATCGAGGCCGCTGCCCTGCGCGGCGGAAGTGGTGGAAGCGTTGTCGATGTCGTTCATGCTGTGGTCCCTGTTTGGTTATGGTCGATGGCCAAACTGTAAAGTCAAACAGGGCCGGGATATAGCCGGCGAACGCGCATGCCTTTATGCGTGCCGCGCATGAATTGATGGAGGGCTAACCGGACGGAAGATCCGCTTCCGGATACAGGTTCGGGAAAAGCATCCCGAGCGCATTGAGGGGAAAACCGAAACGCAGCGGTCCATATGCGGAGTCGCTCACGACCAGTCCCTGCGCCGCCAGCTTCGATATCAGCGATCGGGCATTTCGTTCGCCAAGACCGGTCATTTGGGCGAACTCGCCGCGCGTAACCGGCCCGAGTGCGAAAATATGGCATAGCGGCAGAATCGCTTCTCGCCGAACGCCCTTGTCTTGCATCGACCGAAAAACCACCAGTGCCTCGATACGCTGTTTTATGCCGTCCAAAGCGAGCATTCTCGACATGAACGAAACCTGATCGTCACAGACGTCCAGAAAATACCGAACCCATTCCAGCAGACCCAACGCACTCAGATTTCCGCGCCCATCCAACGCGCCCCGCCTTGGCGAGTCCGCGTTATGCAGCGCGGCATAATAAGCTTTAACCGACCTGGCAAAACCCCGACTGGGCGACCATAATCCTTCGGATAATTTCCAGAGCGAACAATGCGTTTGCAGCTGGCCGCCCGTCCATTGCCGTCTAAAAAAGGATGGACCCACGCCACACGATGATGGGCACAGGCGGTGTTGATCAGGACACGCTCCCAGCCTTGCGACAGGCCATAGACGGCGTCGAGCCTCTGGAGAAACGCCGGCATTGACGCGGCGGTGGGGGCGACATGCCACCCTACCCTGACATCGCGATGTCGAATCTCGCCTGGGACGATTACATCGCCTTCGTCGGAGCGTCGGTCTTCCGGCCCCAATCGCGCATAGAGGGCACGATGGGCCTCAATCAAAAACGCCGACTTCAACGCTGATCCATTTTTAACCCGCCCCTCCAACTCTTTTTCCGCGCCAATATGAGCGAGCGCGATCTGCTGCAACCGTGCCTCGGCGGGCTTATCTGAAAAGTCGTTTCTCAACGCTTTTCGATGTTTTCAGGGTGCGTGCTCTGCCCTTCAATACGGTTGCTGTAAAACGAGTTCATTTTTCTGACGAGCTCACGCAACGATGTCCTAGTGGTCTCATGCGCAGCGGACGCCAGCCTGATGGACGCCATGACAACGCTCTCGGCGAGCGGGCGAACCTCTTCCAGCTGCCGTGGGCTGAGCAGTAAAGGCTCGAATTGATGTGGAGAGTCGTACATTTCTGCCGCTTTTTTTGCCGGTTTAAACTGATTCCAACCCTTTGATTGTAGGAGTAATTTTATTGTTTTCCAAGGTTTTCTCGCAGTTTTTCTGCCGCTTTTTCCGCCGCTTGAAACGGATTCATGTCTGCCGGCCCATCAACGCGCTCTACTACCGTGATACCGCGCTGTCGTCGCGCATCACGTCGTTCGTCGATTACCTGACGTTCGTTCTGGGCGACAAGGGCTTGGAAAAATATACCGCGCGCTAGCTCGCCAACCGCTGCGCCGCCTCGTGCAGGCCGTTGAAGATGCTGTCCGCCAGCGCTGGCGGAAAGTGCGGCGGCAGTTGCGCGCGCACGGCCTGGATCACCTGCGGCGTGCGTGCCGCAAGATCGTCGACGATACCGCGCGCGCCACCGCCATCGGCGGCCACCACGCCGTAACGCTCGCCGACGTCGAGCCAATGCCGCCGCAGGATGTCCCGCATCTTCCAGTGCGGGTTTTTCGACCGCACGGCCATCGCCATCTTGGCCTTGAACGGCGACAGCTTGCCCGGCCCCTCCCCCAGGATCGGATAGGCCGACAGCACGTCGTACAGCGGCGTGAGCTGATAGCGTCCGCCCGGGCGCAGGAACAGGCTGAAGTTTTTCGCGTGGCCATCGGTGGCGCACAGCAGCCAGAACAGCACCTGCGCCTGAAAGAAGGTGCGTCGGTCGTGCTCGCGTTCGATGGAGTTGTTGAGCAGCTTCATGATGCTGTCGACACCGGGGCCGCCGTCGGCCTCGTACTTGAGCAAAGGCGACAGGCCGTTGGCCTGGCACATGTCCTCTTGCGGCAGGCGCAGCAGCATGCGCCCGCCATCGGGCGCGGTCCACCAAGCGCGGTCGAAGCGCTCCACCGCCAACACTTTCATCTCCTCGAAGCGCAACGGCGCGCAGGACGCCACCGGCAGACCGTAGGCCCGCAGGATCAGCGAGCACAGCCATTCGTTTTCCACCGAATCGCTGAGATCGAACTTC
>DASVTJ010000064.1:0-6113 GCA_036387635.1 Duganella sp. | reverse complement strand
ATCAACAAGGGTTTCGGCAGCGAGATCCTGAAGCCGTACGACACGCCGATCGGCGAGCCGGTGCGCACCATGGTCATGACCGAGAAGTTTTACAGGGAGCGCCGGCCGGCGGCCGAGAAGTTCATGAACTGCTTCGTGCAGGCCACCAAGACCTTCATTGAAAACCGCGCGCTGGCCGAAAAATACGTGCGCGAGGTGGTGTTCAAGGGCCAGATCACCAAGGACGACTTCGACGACGCCATCGGCAATTCGCCGTACAGCTACGACATCACGCCCGAGCATATCCAGACCACCACCGACGTCATGGTCAAGACCGGCGTGGGCCGCATGAGCAAGCCGCCGCTGGCCAAGGACTGGGTCAAGACCGACCTGCTCGACGCGGCCAAGAAAAACCTGGGTGTGAAATAACATGGGCGCCTCCTCGAACGCGTGGCGGCAAGCGGCCGTCGGCACCATCGTGCCGGCCCTGGTGCTGGTGTTGTGGCAGGGCGTCGCCCAATTCGGCTGGGTCAATCCGCAGGTGCTGCCGTCGCCGGTGGCGGTGGTGGAAAAATGGATCGCCTATCTGCTGCCGCTGCAGCCGTATGATCCGGCCGCCAGCGGCTGGCTGGCGTGGGCCGTCTCCGGCGAATTGATCACCGATTCGATCGGCAGCCTGTATCGAGTGGTGGTGGGCTTTGTCATCGGCGCCGGGCTGGCGCTGCCGATCGGGCTGGCCATGGGCGCCAAGCCGAGGGTCTACGACTGGCTTAATCCCCTAGTGCAGCTGCTGCGGCCGATCCCGCCGATCGCCTATATTCCGCTGTCGATCCTGTGGTTCGGCCTCGGTAATCCGCCGGCGGTGTTTTTGATCGCGCTGGGCGCGTTTTTCCCGGTGCTGATGAACACCATCGCCGGCGTGCGTCAGGTCGACGGCATCTACCTGCGCGCCGCCCGCAACCTCGGCGCCACCGGCGGCACGATGTTCCTGCGCGTGATCCTGCCGGCGGCGGTGCCGTACATCCTGTCGGGGGTGCGCATCGGCATCGGCACCGCCTTCATCGTGGTCATCGTCTCCGAGATGATCGCCGTGAACAACGGCCTCGGTTTCCGTATCCTCGAGGCGCGCGAGTACTTCTGGTCCGACAAAATCATCGCCGGCATGATCAGCATCGGCTTGATCGGCCTGGCCATCGACGTCGGCATGAACAAATTGAACAACCATTTGCTGCGCTGGCACCGCGGATTGGAAAACTAAGGATTGGAGACGTCATGAGCGCGACCCATATCGTCGTATCGAATGTCGGCAAGGTGTTCCAGACCGCGGACCGCGAACTGGTGGCGCTCAAGGAGATCAACCTGCAGATACCCCAGGGGCAGTTCGTCTGCCTGCTGGGGCCTTCCGGCTGCGGCAAATCGACCTTGCTCAACGCGGTGGCCGGCTTCGCGCTGCCGTCGTCGGGCACCATCACCGCCGACGGCAAGCGGGTGACCGGCCCCGGACCGGAACGCGGCATGGTGTTCCAGGAGTACGCGCTGTTCCCGTGGATGACGGTGGCCGACAACGTCGCCTTCGGCCTGCAGATCAAGGGCATGGGCCGGGCGGAGATCGACGCGGTGGTCGACAAGCTGCTTGGCATGCTGTCGCTGAACGACTTCCGCCACCGCTATCCGAAGGACCTGTCGGGCGGCATGCGCCAGCGCGTGGCGATCGCCCGCGTGCTGGCGCTGGACTCGCCGATCATGCTGATGGACGAGCCGTTCGGCGCGCTCGACGCGCTCACCCGGCGCAACCTGCAGGACGAGCTGCTGCGCATCTGGGCCGAGCTGAAAAAGACCATCATCTTTGTCACCCACAGCATCGAGGAGGCCATTTATCTGGCCGACCGCATCGTCGTCATGACCTACCGCCCCGGCACCGTCAAGCGCGACCTGATGGTCGAGCTGGCGCGCATGCGCGACCCGGCCGCCGCCGAATTCAACGCGTTGAAGCGCGAACTGGGCCAGCTGGTGATGGAGGAACAGCAGCGCCACCACAACGACGAACTGCGCATGGCAGCCGTGGACTGAGCGATGGTGTAAACTGCGGGGCATGCAGACCTACTTGTTCATCGCAGCCATCGCGCTGTATATCCTTTGCGCCGCGCTGCCGTCGCGCCGCGCCGGCCTGATTTCGGCCGTGACGGTGGCCGCCTGGGCGCTGCACGGCGCCGGCCTGTGGCTCGAAGTGGCGGCGGCCGGCTCGCTGCGGATCGGCTTCGCGGCCATGCTGTCGTCGGCGCTGTGGGTGTCGGTGGCGGCCTATTGGCTGGAAAACCGCAATTTCAGCCTGGACGGCATGCGCCGTCTGGTCATGCCCAGCGCCGCCGTCGCCGCCGCGCTGCAAGCCATCTTCCCCGGCAACCTGATTGCGCTGGAGGGTAAAACCTCGCTGTTCGGCTGGCACATCGCCATCGCCACGATGGCTTACAGCACCCTGACCATCGCCGCCTTCCACGCCGTGCTGATGGCGCTGCAGGAGGCGCGTCTGCACGCCGCCACCGACCGCAAAAGTTTCCTCTCCGGCGCGCTGGACCAGTTGCCGGCGCTGCTGACGATGGAGAAACTGCTGTTCCGCATGATAGGCTTCGGCTTCGCGCTATTGAGCCTGACCGTGTTGTCGGGCATCGTGTTTTCGGAACAGTTGTTCGGCCAGGCGCTCAAATGGGATCACAAGTCGGCGTTTACGCTACTGTCCTGGGTGCTGTTCGCCGCGCTGCTGGCCGGACGGCGCTTCCGCGGCTGGCGCGGCAAGACGGCGCTGAGCTTCACGCTGGCCGGATTTGCGACGTTGTTGCTGGCGTATGTCGGCAGCCGTTTTGTGTTTGAAGTCGTTTTGCATAAAGGATGGGCATGAGCCGTATTTTGTTTTGGCTGGCATTGATTTTCCTGGTGATCTTCGCGATCCGCAGCAAAATCCGCAAGGTGCAAAAGCGCAACCAGGAGCAGTTCCGCCAGCCGCCGCCTAACCAGGAGGTGCCGCCCGGCCAGGGCAAGGGAGGCCAGGGCATCCACCAGGCGCGCAGTGAAAAAGCGCTGGCCGACGCCGAGACGATGCTCGAATGCGCCAAGTGCGGCATCTTCTTCCCGGCCTCGGAGGCGGTGCACGCCCACGGCCGCGATTACTGCTGCGCGGCGCACGCCGCCGCGCCGGCGGCTTAGCGCCCACGCGCCGGAGCCACCGTTTGGTCGCGCGCCTGCAAGCCTTGTCGGCTGAGTCGCGCGCCACCTTCTGGCGCTCGCTGCAAACGCTGGGCGCCACGCGCGTGGTCATCGCGCTGGTGCTGCTGGTCTATCTGAGCTTCGACAGCCGCGGCCTGCGCGTCGCCGGCCAGTATCCCTATCTGCCCATTTGCCTGTTCTATATGGGCCTGGCGCTCGCCTTCGCGCTGATGGCGGTCTACTGGCGCCGTCACTTCCTGCTGCAATTGCTGTCGCAGATCGCCTGCGACCTGGCCGTCATTTCGCTGCTCTACACCGCCGCCGGCGGGGTGCGCGGCGGTCTGGCCATCCTGTACCTGTTCCCGCTGGCCGGATCGGCCATCCTGGCGCCGCTGGTGCTGGCGCTGTTTTGCACCGCGCTGGTGGCGCTGTTCATGCTCGGCGAGAGCATGTGGCAGTTGCTGGCGATGGAGAGCCAGCACGGGCTGCTGCAATCGGGCCTGTACGGCGCGGCCTTTTTCGCCGCCGTGCTGGTGGTCAACCGCATGGCGGCCAAGTTGATCGGCCAGGAGGACCTGGCGATACAGCGCGGCCTCGAAATCAACGTGCAGCAAGCCGTCAACCGGCTGGTCATGGCCAATATCGGCGACGGCATCCTGGTGGTCGATCCGGACGGGCAGGTCTCGGCCGGCAATCCGGCGGCGCGCCAGATGCTTGGACTGGTCGGGCCGGACCTCCACTTCAAGCTGTCGACGGCGGTGCCGCTGGCGCCGCTGGCGCAGGCCTATGCCGAGTGGCGCGCCGACGCCGTCCGCAGCACGGTGTTCGTCACAATCAAACCGTTCAGCGACACGGCGTTGCAGGGGCTGGCCGCCGCCTGGAGCACGCGCCGCGACCTGTCGGCGCACTTGAAGGTGCGCTTCGCGGCGGTCGACACGTCGTTCTCGGACGCCGGGGTCGACGTCGGCTTCGGCTTCGGCTTCGAGCGCAGCGTGATTTTCCTGCAGGACGTGACGGACATCGAAAATCAGGCGCAGCAACTGAAGCTGGCGTCGATGGGGCGCCTCACGGCCAGTATCGCCCACGAGGTGCGCAATCCGCTGTCGGCGATCGGCCACGCCACCGCGCTGCTGGGGGAGGACCTCGAGAGCGCGGTGCATCTGCGGCTGCTCAGGATCGTCGGCGACAACGTAGCGCGCGTCAACCGCATGGTGGAGGACATCCTGCAGCTGTCGCGCAAGGTGCAGCCGCATAGCGAGCCGCTGGCGCTGGACGCCTTTCTGGCCGAGCTACGCCTGGAATTTCTCGACACCCACGGCCTGCCGCACGATATCGTCGGCCTGTCGGTGGCGCCGGGCACGATGGTGCGCTTCGACCAGCTGCACCTGCGCGAGGTGGTGCTGAACCTTCTGAACAACGCGGTGCGCTACGCCAGCGGCGGGCCGCGATCGATCCGCCTCGAGCTGCTGGTCCATCCGCACCACGCGCAGCGCATGGAACTGCATGTGCAGGACGACGGTCCCGGCATCTCGCCGGAAGTGCGGGCGCACTTGTTCGAGCCGTTTTACACCACATCGAGCAAAGGAACGGGACTGGGACTATATCTGGCGCGGGAATTGTGTTTGAATAACGAGGCCAGGCTGGACTATGAATATCGTTTCGATATCCATGGCAGCGCCGATGGCGCCCGCCGGTCCAGCGGGCGCTTTGTGATCACCTTCGCCCAACCGGCGCAGAACTAAGGAGAGGCGGTGCCATGAGCCTACGTTCCCCGCGTGTGCTGGTTGTCGACGATGAAGCCGATCTGCGCGAACTGCTCGAACTGACCCTGCTGAAAATGGGCCTCGATGTCGACGGCGCCGGAACGCTGGCGCAGGCGCGCGCGCTGCTGGCGGCGGCGCCGCGCGACTACCAGCTGGTGCTGACCGACATGCGCCTGCCCGACGGCCTGGGGCTCGAATTGGTGCGCGAAGTGAGCGCCGCATATAAGAACACGCCGATCGCCGTGGTGACGGCCTTCGGCAGCGCCGACAACGCCGTCATCGCGCTCAAGGCCGGCGCCTTCGATTACATCTCCAAGCCGGTGGCGCTGGACCAGTTGCGCTTGATGGTGCAGTCGGCGCTGCGCCTGAATGCGGCGCCGGCGGCCGGCCAGACGCCGAACGAGGCGCCGGCCGCCAGCCAATTGAAGGGCGATTCGGTCGTGATCGAGGCGCTGCGGGCGCAGATCGCGCGGCTGGCGCGCTCGATGGCGCCGATCGCCATCAGCGGCGAATCGGGCAGCGGCAAGGAGCTGGCGGCGCGCGAGATCCACGCGCAAAGCTCGCGCGCCGGCAAGCCGTTCATCGCCGTCAACTGCGGCGCCATTCCCGAGGCGCTGATGGAGGCGGAGTTCTTCGGCTACCGCAAGGGCGCGTTCACCGGCGCCGCCGACGAGCGGGACGGCTTCTTCCAGGCGGCCAACGGCGGCACGCTGATGCTCGACGAGGTGGCCGACCTGCCGCTGGCGATGCAGGTCAAGCTGCTGCGGGCGATCCAGGAGCGGCGCGTGCGCAAAATCGGCGCCACCGGCGAGGAGCCGGTCGATGTGCGTATTATTAGTGCGACCCATAAAAACCTGGCGCAGTGCGTGGAGCAGGGCGGCTTTCGTCAGGATCTGTTCTACCGGTTGAACGTGATCGAGCTGTCGCTGCCGCCGCTGCGCGAACGGCTCGACGACCTGGCCGTGCTGACCGACGCGATCCTGGAACGCTTCGGCACCGCCGGGAACAAGGTGGTGCTGGGCGAGGGAGTGCTCGATGCGTTGCGCGCCCATTCCTTCCCCGGCAACGTGCGCGAGCTGGAAAACATCCTGGAACGGGCGCTGGCCTTCGCCAACGGCGGCGTCATCGAGGTGGCCGATCTGGCGCTGAAGGGCGCCCGCGTCGCCGAGG
>DASVTJ010000063.1:0-1577 GCA_036387635.1 Duganella sp. | reverse complement strand
GACACGCCTTCCCTGCTGGCCGCGCAGGCGCAGGACGCCCAGGTGCTGGTGCACGAAGCGACCTATACCGAAGAGGTGCTGCAACGCGTCGGCCCCGGCCCGCAGCACAGCTCGGCCCGCGCGACCGCCGCCTTCGCCCAGGAGGCGGGCATCCCGAACCTGGTCCTCACCCACTTCAGCCCGCGCTACCAGCCGGCGGGCAACGCTAGTTCGGGCAGTCCGTCGATGGCCGACGTCGAGGCCGAGGCGCGCGCGGCGTACGAGGGTAACCTGTTCCTGGCAAGCGATTTGCAGCGCTACACGCTGGACCGCCAGGGCGCGCTGGCCGCCGTGTCGCCGTCGAACGGCAACTGAGGCGCGCCTCGTCAACGCTTAAGAGCGCCTAACAAAAACGCCAGGGCAAGGCGCAGCGCCGACGACAGTACGAGGGTACGGCGAGGCGCTGCAACGCAGCCATGGCGATTTTGTTAGGCGCTCAGGCTAGTTGCAGCGACTCGATCCGGTCACGCCCATTGCGCTTGGCGCGGTACATCAGCTCGTCGGCGGCCGAAATCAGGCGCCGCAGCGGAGGCTCGAAGCTACATTGCGCGAGGTCGACGCTGGCGACGCCGAAGCTGGCCGTCGCGCGCAAGCGCGTGGCGCCGTCTTGCGAGACGACTTCGGTCGCGGCGAAGGTGACGCGCAGGCGCTCGGCCAGGCGCATGCCGCCGGCCAGGTCGGTGCCCGGCAGTACCACCAGGAATTCCTCGCCGCCATAACGCACCACGCTGTCGACGCCGTCCCTGATCGCCGCCTGCAGGATGCGCGCAAAGCCACGCAACACCGTGTCGCCGTCGCCATGGCCGTGGGTATCGTTGATGTGCTTGAAGTGGTCGATGTCGCACAGCACCACGCTCAGGCAATCGGCATCGGGTGCACGGTCGCGCCATCCCGCGCTCATCAACTGGTCGTGCAGGTAGCGGCGGTTGAAACAGCCGGTCAGGTGGTCGCGCTCGGCGGCATGCTTGAGCACCGACCACGAACGAAACTCCTCGCGCGAGACGTGGTTGAAGCGGCGCGCGGCCAGGAAACCGAAGGTATTCACCAGCACCAGCAGCATGCCCATCGTAAATTCGTCGGCGGGCGACAGCCGGCTGTAGCGGTCGGCCAGGACGACAAAGGCGATCGTCGCCGCCAGCGCCAGGCCCGTTGCGTAGAACAGGCGATTCGGAATGTACAGGTAGACCACCACCAGCATCATGGCCAGCGACATCGCATGCCAGTGGAATTCGGCCGGACGCAACACCGAGATGCCCATGAAGCAGGCCAGCGCCACGCCCTCCGACAGCGACGCCGCGAGGCGCGTGAAGCGCAAGGACAAGGCGCGCCGGTACGCCAGCCAGGCACAGCTGCCGGCCGTGATTCCGACCAGCACGCGCGCGGCCAGTAACGCGGCCGCATCCGCTCCCCAGCCGAGCGCGGCAAGGTCCGTCGCAAAAAAGCCGAGGTAGAAAACGGTGCAGAAGCTCAGCGTGAAACCCAGCAGCTTGCGGGTCTGTTCCTGCTTGTGCTGCAAAAACGCGCTTTCGGTCGACGCC
>DASVTJ010000062.1:0-3282 GCA_036387635.1 Duganella sp. | reverse complement strand
GAGCGTGGCGCCGCCGATGCTGACCGTGACGCAGGAGGCAGCCGCCGAGCCGGCGTGGGTGATCATCAGCTGCACCACCGCTTCGCGCAGCGCCTGCGCAATCTGCTGTGCGTGCGCCGCATCGGTCTCCGGCATCAGCAGGACGAGCTCCTCGCCGCCGTAGCGGGCCGCCAGGTCGGCCGGGCGGCGCATGTGGGTTTCCGCCACGCGCGCCACCGCGCGCAGGGCGCGATCGCCGGCCGGGTGGCCGTATAAATCGTTGAACTGCTTGAACGAGTCGATGTCGAGCAGGGCCAGCGACAGCGGCTGGCCGCTACGCCGCGCGCGCTGCCATTCGAGGTCGTAGACGTCGTCGAAGCGGCGCCGGTTGGCCAGCTCCGTCAGGCCGTCGACGTGGGCCAGGTGTTCCAGCAGGCGCCGCTGGCGCACCAGCTGCAGGTGCAGCGCCACGCGCGCCAGCACCACCGTCGCATTGAAGGGCTTGGCGATGTAGTCGGAGGCGCCCATCTTCAGGCCGGCGGCTTCGTCTTCCGGCCGGTCCAGGCCGGAAATGAAAATGATCGACATGTGCTCGGTCTGCGGCGTGGCGCGCAGCCGGCGCAAGACCTCGAAGCCGCTCATGTCGGGCATCATCACGTCGAGCAGGACCAGGTCCGGTACGTGGCGCGTGGCGCGTTCGACGGCTTGCGCGCCGTTTTTTGCCAGCAGCACCGTGTACTCGGGCTGGAGCAGCTCGCACAGGACATCGCGGTTGATCGGGTCGTCGTCGGCGACCAGCACTTTCTGCGCTTCGGCGGGTCTCATGCGGCCTCCTCCAGGTTCAGGTCGAGCAGCCGCGCCAGTTCGCCCAGCGGCGCCAGCGCGGCTTCGTATTCGAGTTCGGCGACGGCATGCGCGATCGCGTCCAGCGGCGCAGTGTAGCCGGGTCCGGGCAACAGCGCCTGCAATTCGGCCAGCGTATCGCGGGCCCGGGCATCGTCCGAACCCAGCTGCGCGGCCAGGCGGGAGAGCAAGGCCGGCAGCGCCGGCAACGTGTCTTGCAAATGCGCGTCCGAATATGCCGGCACGTCGCGCGGTCCGGCCAGCGGCGCCATCCCGGACAGCACCGCGTCGAGCGACGCGATCAGGGCCGGCACCATGCCTGTAGCGCGTTCGGACTCGCCGCCGCGCAGCGCGTCCTCGATGCGCCGTGCCAGGCCCGCCAGCTCGTGCGCGCCGACATAGGCGGCGCTCGCCTTCAGGTTGTGCGTCAGCGCGCCCAGCGGGCCGTGCTCCGCCTCGTCGCCCGCGGCCAGCGCTTCGGCCAGCTGGCGCGGGGCGCCGCGGTATTCGCGTACGAAGCTGCGCACGCGCTTGATCAGTTGCGCATGCTGGTGGTTGACGCCGGCCAGCGCGGCATCCCAGTCGATGCCGACGACCGCCGGCAGCAGGACCGTTTCGTTGGACGACAAGGATTCCGGCCGCGCCTCCGGTGCCGCTCGGCCTTCGAGACGCGCCGGGTCGATCCAGGTCAGCAACGACTGGAACAGCTGGTTCGGCTCGACCGGCTTGGCCAGGTGGTCGTTCATCCCGGCTGCCAGGCTGCGTTCGCGGTCGCCCGCCATCGCATGCGCCGTCATGGCGATGATCGGCAGCGTGCGCAGGCGCTCGATGGCGCGGATGCGGCGCGTCGCCGTCAGGCCGTCGACCTCGCGCATCTGGATATCCATCAGCACCAGGTCGTAGTCGTTCAGCTGCGCCATCTCCACCGCCTCGCCGCCGTGCACGGCGACGTCGACGTGGACCGGCGCCATCGCCAGGAAGTCGAGCGCCACCTCGCGGTTGTTGGCGTTGTCCTCGACCAGCAGGATGCGCGCGCCGCGCAGGCGCGCCAGGCCGCGCGGGTCGGCCCCCATGCGCGCCGGCGACGGGGCCGGTTCCAGGTCCGGGCGCAGCGCCCGCAACAGGCTGTGGTACAGGAGCGCCGGGCCCACCGGCTTGTTGAGGAAGCCCTGCAGCTGCAGCTGGCCCGCCTGCAGCTGCACCGTTTCGCGCGAGCTGGCGCTGACCATCAGGATCGAGGGCGCGCTGCCGATGTCCTCCAGCGCGCGCATGCGGCGGATCGTCTCCACGCCATCCCAGCCCGGCATCACGTAATCCATCAGCACGACCTGATAAGGCTGGCCGCGCACCAGCGCCTCCTTCATCCGCATCAGCGCCAGTTCGCCCGAGGGCTCGGCATCGGCATTCACACCGAAGCCTTCGAGCATTTCGACCAGCGCGGTGCGCGCCGTTTCGCTGTCGTCGACCACCAGCACGTGCAGCTGCTGCAGCGCGGCGCCAGGCGCGGCCAGCACGCCCTGCGCCGTGTCGGCCTGTCCCAGCACGACGGTGAAGCTGAAGCTGCTGCCCACGCCCGGCGTGCTGGTCACGGCGATCGCGCCGCCCATCAGTTCGACCAGCTGCTTGGAGATCGACAGGCCCAGGCCAGTGCCGCCGTATTTGCGCGTGATGGAATCGTCGCCCTGGCTGAACGACTGGAACAGGCGCGCCAGCTGCTCTTCGTCCATGCCGATGCCGGTGTCGGTGACGCAGAAGCGCAGCGTCACCACGCCCGGGGCACGCGAAACCAGCTCGACCGCGACCACGATTTCGCCCTGCCCGGTGAACTTGACGGCATTGCTGGTGAGGTTGATCAGCACCTGCCCCAGGCGCAGCGGATCGCCGACCAGCCGCGCCGGCACGCCGCGGCCGACGCGGAACACGAGTTCCACGCGGCGCGCATCGGTCTTGATCGCGGTGAGGGTGGATAAATGCTCGAGCAGGTCGTTCAGGTCGAACTCGACCTGTTCCAGCTTCAGCTGGCCGGCCTCGATCTTGGAGAAATCGAGGATGTCGTTGACGATGCCGAGCAGGTGTTCGCCCGCGCCCAGGATCTTGCCGAGGTAGTTGCGCAGGCGCGGCGAGGGGTCGGCCATCAAGGCCAGGCGGCTCATGCCGATGATCGCGTTCATCGGGGTGCGGATCTCGTGGCTCATGTTGGCCAGGAAGTCCGACTTCAGGCGCGTCGCCGCCTCCGCGCGCAGCATGGCATTGCGGATCGCGCTGGTGCGCAGGCCCAGCACGCGCATGAAGATGACCATGTCGACCGCATTCGTGAACTGCAGCGAGTGCATGGTCCAGAAGCCGGCGCCGATGGCGCCGTTGATCATCTGGCTCAGCACCAGCGACCCGGTAAAGCTCAGCGCCCAGCCGAGCAGGAAATATACGCCGACCGGGTCGCCGCGGCGCGCGCGGCTCCAT
>DASVTJ010000061.1:0-8616 GCA_036387635.1 Duganella sp. | reverse complement strand
TACTACATCGAACCGCTGTTCACGCGCGATCCGGCGCAGATCTCGGAAATCCAGGTGCTGATGGCGATGATGGCCATCAAAGGCATCTACGCGGAATACGAGGTGCAGCGCCTGAACCACGGCATCGGCTTCGACACCGCCGCCATCGAACTGCTGCTGCCGACCTACGCCGAGTCGCTTGGCCTGCGCGGCAAAATCGGCAAGCACTGGGCGCTCAATCCGCATCCGGCGCTGATTCCGGCGATCGAGGCCGGCTTCGTGCAATCGGTGCATTCGTTCGGCTCGGAGCTGGGCATGGAGGACTACATCCATGCGCGGCCGGACGTCTTCGCCATCGGCCCGGATGGCACCATGCGCAGCAACCGCGCCATGTGCCAGGCCGCCGGCCACTATGCCTGCGACATGTTCATCGGCTCGACCTTGCAGATCGATTTGCAGGGTAATTCGTCGACCGCCACGGCCGGCCGCATCTCCGGTTTCGGTGGCGCCTCCAACATGGGCGCCGACGCGCGCGGACGGCGCCACGCCAGTCCGGCGTGGCTCAAGGCCGGCCAGCAGGCGCGCGAAGGCCGCAACACCATCCCGCGCGGCCAGAAGCTGGTGGTGCAGATGGTCGAGACCTTCCGCGAACATATGCAGCCGGCCTTTGTCGAAAGGCTCGACGCCTGGGAATTGATGGAACAGGCCAAGATGGCGATCCCGCCGGTGATGATCTACGGCGACGACGTCAGCCACATTCTGACCGAGGAAGGCATCGCTAACCTGCTGCTGTGCCGCACCGACGAGGAACGCGAGCAGGCGATACGCGGCGTGGCCGGCTATACGCCGGTCGGTCTGGGACGCGACGCGCGCATGGTGGAAAATCTGCGCGACCGTGGCATCATCCAGCGCGCCGAGGATCTGGGTATCGACAAACGCCTGGCCACGCGCGACCTGCTGGCCGCCCGCAATATGAAAGACCTGGTGCGCGCATCGGGCGGTTTGTACCAGCCGCCCAAGCGTTTCCGCAACTGGTAAAGGAATCAAAATGGAAACCCTGAACTACCGATTCGAGCAAGGAACCCGGCGCCTTCAGACCTCGCCGCAAGTCGTCGGTGTGGTCGGTTCCGGCAATCTGGAAGTGCTGATCGAACCAGCCCCGCTGGAAGGCGCCTGCACCATCGAGATCACCACGGCGGCGGTGGGCTTCGGCCAGATCTGGCACGCCGTGATGCGCGACTTCCACGCGCGCTGGCTGCTGGCCGACACGCGCATTTCGATCAACGACATGGGCGCCACGCCGGCCGTGGTCAGCCTGCGGCTCGACCAGGCCGTGCAAACCATGCTGGGAGGCCCACAGTGACTAGTCAACATGCTTTACAACGCAGCGTAAGCTACCAGGAAGCGACCGCGCGCGAGCGCTTGCAGCGGCTGTTCGATCCGGGCAGCTTCGAGGAATTCCTGCCGCCTTCCAAGCGCGTCATCAGCCCGCACCTGGCCCAGTTGAACGCGCCGGTGGCCTTTGACGACGGCGTGGCCGTCGGCCGCGCGCTGCTCGGCGGCGTCGCCGTCTACACGGCCGCGCAGGAAGGTGGCTTCATGGGTGGCGCCGTGGGCGAGGTCCATGGCGCAAAGCTGGTCGGCCTATTGCGGCGCGCCGTCGTCGATAAAATCGCCGCCGTGGTGCTCCTGGTGGAATCGGGCGGCGTTCGGCTGCACGAGGCCAACGCCGGCCTGATCGCCGTGTCGGAAGTGATGCGCGCCCTGCTCGACGCGCGCGCCGCCGGCGTGCCGGTGATCGTACTGGTGGGCGGCTCCAACGGCGCGTTCGGCGGCATGGGCATCGTCAGTCGCTGCGCCAACGTGGTGGTGATGTCGGAAGAAGGCCGGCTGGCGATGTCCGGCCCGGAAGTAATCGAAACCGCCAACGGTGTCGAGGAATTCGATTCGCGCGACCGCGCGCTGGTGTGGCGCAGCACCGGCGGCAAGCACCGCTACCTGATGGGCGACTGCCAGCACATCGTGGCCGACGACGTCGCCGCGTTCCGCGCCGCCGCGCGGGAAGCGGTGGAAGCGTGCTCGCGCCAGCCGGCCGCGCTGTCGCTGGAGGCGCTGGAAGCCGAGCAGTTGATGCTGGCCGAGCGCATCGAGCGCTTCGGCGCCCTGCCCGATCCGGTCGACATCTGGAGCGCCATGCAGATTCCGGATGCGGCCAATGTGCCGATGCTGGAGGTGGACGGTTTTATCGCGGTGGCGGCAACGCGCCGCATGGGAGCCTGACATGGATTGGAAAAAACTGGCGAATACGCTGTTCCCGCAAGGTCATGCGATCGTCGAGAAAAACGACTTCTTGTGCGGCAGTGCGCAAGTGGACGAGCAAACGGTCATGGTCATCGGCACCACCGGCCACACGCCGATCGGCGTGGAGATCGCGCTGGCGCAGGCCAAGGCGATCCTGCATACGGTGCGTGAATTTCCGGGCAAGCCAATCCTGATGCTGATCGATACGCAGGGACAGCGCCTGCGTCATCGCGACGAAATGTTGGGCATCAATAGCTACATGGCCCACTTGGGAAAATGCGTCGATCTGGCGCGGCGCAAGGGCCACAAGATTATCGGCCTGGTCTACGACCAGGCTTTGTCCGGTGGCTTCATCACCAGCGGCTTGATGGCCGACGCCTGCTACGCGCTGCCGGACGCCACGATCCGCGTCATGGGTTTGCCGGCGATGGCGCGCATCACCAAGGTGTCGGAGGAGCTGTTGACCGAACTCGCGCAAAGCAATCCGGTTTTCGCGCCCGGCCCGGAAAATTATCTGCGCATGGGCGGCTTGCAGGCGATCTGGGAAGGCGACCTTGTCGCGCATCTGCGCGCCGCGTTGGCCGAGCCGGCCAATGGCGATCGGCGCAGCGCCTTGGGTCTGGAGCGCGGCGGACGACGCCTGGCGCAACCGGTGATCGAGGCGGTCATGACGGACGGCGATGTACACGCCGCCTGATCAACAGCAGATGGCGATGCCGCCGGCGGACCCCCGTCATATCGAGCGGCATATGCTGGCCTGGCTTTCAGCGGAAGGCTGGGCAGCCGCGCAGGCGACAACGGAGCCGCAGCACAAGGCCGCCTTCAAGCTATGGCAGGCGCAGGATTGGCCGGTGATCGTGCGACGCACCGACGTCGATGCGGCCACCGATCAGATTTGTTTGGGGCTGCCTTTGCCACCCGACGAGGATACTGGCGAGAAGGTACGCATCGCGCTGCGCGCGCATGTCGGCCATATCAAAAAAGTGGCGTCGGCGCTCGAGCTGGCGGCGGTGCTGCGGTCTTCGGAAAGTCCGTGGCGCGCACCCTTGGCGGCGCTGGAGCGCGACGCGGCGGGCATGCACCTGCGGGTGTACGGCTCGATGGCGATGCAGACGATCACGGAGCTGCCGTACGTATCGCCGACATCGGACGTCGATATTCTCTTCCATCCCGGCAGCCGGCGGCAGCTTGAAGATGGCGTTTCCATCCTGTCCCGGCATGCCACGCTGCTGCCGCTCGATGGTGAAATCGTTTTTCCCGGCGGCGCCGCGGTGTCGTGGAAGGAGTGGCGCATGGCGATCGCTAATCCGGCCAAGGTGATGGTCAAGGAACTGCATTCAGTGCGCCTGGCCGATACCGACGCGCTGCTGTCTTTACTGGAGCCTTCTTGATGCGCGCCGCAAGCACCGCAAGCCCCACGCCCGTCGCCCGTGTACGTGCCGCGCTCATTCCGGGCGCCGCGCCACCGCAACCAAGCGGTTCGGCGCAGCGGCGCTTCGCCAGCGAAGTCGCCCGCCTCGCCGTCGGCAGTCTGCACGCCGAGCTATGTCTGTATCCAAAGCCGGGCCTTGTATCGCTGGTCGATTCGGGCAGCCATAGCGACATGAACGCCTCGACCTTCATGCGCAGCCTGTTCTCGCTGCGCCACTACTTCCGGTCCATCTGCCTTGCGGGTTTGAGCGACGCGCCTTTCGCGCAACTCAAGCAACTGGCTATCGCCGCCGAGGCCACGATGCTCACAGCGACGCATGGCGTCAATACGCATCGCGGCGCCATCTTCAGCCTCGGGCTGCTGTGCGCGGCGGCCGGCCGCGCGCGCGCGCAAGGCACGCCGATGACGCCCGCCGCGCTGCGCGCCACCATGTTGATACGCTGGGGCGAGGAGCTGGCGATGCACGCCGGCGCGACAGCGATACCCGCCCCGCCAGCGACGCCAACCACGCCGGCGCCGGCCATCAGCAACGGCTTGCGCGTGGCCGCGCGGTATGCGGCCAGCGGCGCGCGCGAAGAAGGCGCGCTTGGCCTGCCGTCGGTCTTCGAGATCGGCGTGCCCGCCCTGCAAGCGTCCCGCGCGCGCGGCGCCACCATGACGATGGCGCGCATCGACGCGCTGTTCACGTTGATGGCGCACATCAGCGATAGCAATGTCTATCACCGTGCCGGCCCCGAAGGCGCGCAGACCGTCAAATTGCACGCGCGGCGTTTTCTGGAAGCCGGCGGCACCGCCAACCGCCACTGGCACGAACAAGCACTGGCCAGCCATCAGGTATTCGTGCAACGGCGCCTGTCGCCGGGCGGCGCCGCCGATCTGCTGGCGGCGAGCTGCCTGGTGCAGTCGATCGCGGCGCTGGACGCGGGTTGGAGATAGCATGTCCTATGGCGCCCAATCACGTTTGCTGTTGCTGTGCCCCGGCCAAGGCGCACAACACCGGCTGATGTTCGACCTGGCGCGCACCAATGCCGGCGCGGGCGCCCTGCTCGACCGCCTGGCCGGCGCGATGCCGCCGGGAGCTGGCGCCGCGCTGACTTCCGCGTCTTTTTCCGGGGCGCTCGACGCACTTGGTACGGCCGGCGCATCCCAGACCTTCGGCATCGTCGGCGACCAAGATATTTTCGCCAACCGCAACGCCCAGCCGCTCATTGTGGCGGCCACGCTAGCCATGTGGGAATCGATCCGCGAGTTCGCGCCCGCGCCCGCGCTGGTGGCCGGCTACAGCATCGGCGAATTGTCGGCTTACGGTGTGGCCGGCGCACTGAAACCGGAGGAAGCCGTTGCACTAGCCGCCCAGCGCGCGCGATTGATGGACGCGTGCCTGGCCGCGCATCCGGGTCAGGCGCTGGTGGCGCTTTCCGGTCTCGCGCTCAACCGCGTCGTCACGCTGACGACCGCCCACGATTTTCACATCAGCATAGAAACCGGCGACGACAGCTGCATCGCGGGCGGTCCGGCGGAATCCGCCCACACGCTGGAACTGGCCGTCATCGCGGCCGGCGGACGATGCACGAGACTTCCCGTCGAGGTGGCGTCGCACACGCCATACATGCGCGCCGCCGTGGAACCGTTCGCGCAAGCGCTACGGCAAAGCGCATTTGGCGCCATGACGGCGCCGGTGCTGGCCGGCATCAGCGCCATGGCGGTCACGGAAAAAATCCAGGCCGTCGAACAGCTCTCGCGACAACTGGCGGAAAAAATCCGCTGGCTAGCCTGCATGGACGCCTGCGCCGAGGGCGGCATCACGTACGCGCTGGAATTGGGGCCAGGTTCGGCGCTGTCG
Organism: Duganella sp.; assembly: GCA_036387635.1. Taxonomy (GTDB): domain Bacteria; phylum Pseudomonadota; class Gammaproteobacteria; order Burkholderiales; family Burkholderiaceae_D; genus Rugamonas. The sequence continues at coordinate 3,061 of DASVTJ010000061.1, read as the reverse complement.
AAAATGATGCAAGCACGGCATCCACACATCAACACCCGTTCGGTCGCCGACTTCCGCACGCTTGACGGCATCCGCAAATGGCTGGAGCGCGCCGCCGAGTAAGGCAAGCGGCGAAAAAGTCCAAGATTCGAGGCCCGAGATTCAAGGCCCAAGATTCAAGGCTCTGGACTCAACCGCGATTGTTCTGCGTGGCCCAGGCCACGATATTGGACGCATCCATCGCGCCCGGCTGACGTGCGATTTCCCGCCCGCCTTTGAACAACGCCAACGTGGGAATGCTGCGGATCGAATACCGCGCGGACAAGTCCTGCGCCTCTTCGGTGTTGACCTTGACGACGCGGTAGTGCGGCTCCAGCCGCTGCGTCGCCTGGGCGTAAAAAGGCGCCATCGTGCGGCAAGGACCGCACCACGGCGCCCAAAAATCCACCAACACAGGAATATCGCTGCGCGCGATCTGCTTGAGAAAACGGGCGCTCGGCAAATCCACCGGCTGCCCGGTGAACAACGCCCGCTGGCATTTGCCGCACACCGGGTCCGCCGATAGCTTGGCGACCGGCACCCGGTTGACGGCGTCACAATGGGGGCAAACGATGTGCAGCGACTCCGGCTGCGCGGTGGAGGAATTCGTCATCGGCTATTTGTCTGTCTCAAGGCGGCACAAGCCGTCGATGATAAGGCAAGGACAAAAAAAATGCCGCGCGCTGCGATGCTCATCGCGCACACGGCAAATATTATTTTAACAATCTGCTACAACCGGAGATCAGGATTCCTTACGGACGCCGGCTTGCTTGCTGCCCTGTGCGGCTTGCGCCCCGCTTTGTGCCGACTGGCCGCCTTGCATGCTGCCGCCTTGGCTTTCAGCACCGTTCTGACCGGCGCTCTGCAGCGACTGGCCGCCACGCGACTCCGAGCCGCCACGTGCACTGTCTTGGCGCTGGAACGGATCGGTGAACTTGTTGACCGCGTCCTGCTGGCTGCGCATCGTTTTTTCAGTTTCTTCCGTCGTCACACGGGCGACTTCGTCGGCCAGGGCGCGTGCGGTGCGGCTGGTTTCTTGCACGTGCTCTTCGGCCACCTTCGAGAAATCGACCTGGGTGTCGGCGGCGATACGCGACAGATGCTGCTGATAAGCGCGCAGTTTTTCCGCGGCCGGTTGGGCGTGGGAAGCGGCTGCGGCGATTGCTTCGGCAGGACGATTGGCGGTGATCAGTTGATGACCCGTGGTGGTGCTTTCTTCCAGCAGGGTTTGTGCCAGCTGGATGTTCAGCTCATTGTATTGCTGGTAAGTGCGGAACAACGATTTCGAAATATCGTTGAAGAAGGACAATTGTGCTTCCAGATGAGTTTTGGCGGCTGGGGTGACGGACTGAGTAAATGGGTACATATGTAGGCCTCGATAAGAAAAAAATGGTTACTTGGGATTTCTCGCTTGTGTCGATCCGGCCTCGACAACGCGTCTGCAGCGCGAGTCCCAAGGCTACGTCACCACAACGCGCGTCACATGATCTAGATCAAACGTACAGCAATCCATGACAACCAAAAAAGCATCCCCTCCTTGAGCCCAGGCTAATACTCATGCTTCAGGATAATAATTGATGCAACAGTTTATTACCGGAACGACAACGAGGCCGGTTCAGCAAACTCTGGACCGGCTCCGTCACCTACATCCCGCAACCACAGACTTTATTTAAACAGCACCGAAGCCTTCTGCACCGTGATCGAAATACCAATCGCCATTGGAATGCCGACCGCCAGCCAGCCGAAGGCCACCGCCGCCGGGCTGGTGGCACCGCCCGAGGCCACGCCCGCGCCGGTCGACGCGGCGGCGTCGCGCTCGTGCGCCAGCTTCTTCTCGGCCGCCAGTTCGGCGTCGGTCATGAAGTGCTTGTCGGCGATCGGGCGCACCAGCAGATTGCACACCAGGCCAACGAGCAGCAGCGCCGCCAGCACATACATGGTGAAGTCGTACGCCTGCGCCTTCGGCACGCCGTTGGCGATCTGGTACTCGCGCACATAATTCACCAGGATCGGGCCGAACACGCCAGCGGCCGCCCACGCGGTCAACAGGCGGCCGTGGATCGCGCCGACCATCTGCGTGCCGAACAAGTCGGCCAGGTAGGCCGGCACGGTGGCGAAGCCGCCGCCGTACATCGACAGGATGATGCAGAAGAAGCCGACGAACAGCGCCAGCTGGCCGCTGTGCGCCAGGGTTGGAATCGACGCGTACAGCGCGAAGCCCAGCACGAAGAAAATACCGTAGGTGACTTTGCGGCCCAGGAAATCGGAGCAGGACGCCCACACGAAACGCCCGCCGATATTAAACAGCGACAGCAAACCGGTGAAGCCGGCGGCGATGGCGGCGATCTGGCCCTTCTGCGCCAGCGTCAGTTCGTTGAACGCGGTGGTTACGCCCAGCAGCTGGCCGCCGAAGATCTCCTGCAGCAGCGGCGAGGCCATGCCCAGGATGCCGATGCCGGCCGTCACATTCAGGCACAACACCAGCCACACCAGCCAGAATTGCGGAATGCCCCACACCTTGCTGGCATGGACGTGGCGCGTGGTGATCATGGCGTTGGCGGTGGTCGCCGGCGGCGTCCAGCCGGCCGGCTTCCAGCCGGTGGCCGGCACGCGGTACGACAGCGCGCCCGCCATCATGAAGACGAAGTAGATCGCCGCCATCGCCAGGAAGGTTTGCCAGACGCCGACCGAGCCGGCGGTGGCAAAGTGCTTCATCAGCATGTCGGCCAGCGGCGCGCCGATCATGGCGCCGCCGCCAAAGCCCATGATGGCCATGCCGGTCGCCATGCCGCGGCGGTCCGGGAACCATTTGATCAACGTCGACACCGGCGAGATGTAGCCGAGACCCAGACCGATACCGCCGATGACGCCGGAGCCGATCCACATCAACCAAATCTGGTGGTGATAGACGCCCAGCGCCGAGATCACCAAACCACCGCACCAGCACAAGGCCGACACCACGCCCGCTTTGCGCGGACCGGCGTGTTCCAGCCAGCCGCCGAACAGCCAGGCCGACAGGCCGAGGAAGACGAAGAACATCGTG
>DASVTJ010000060.1:0-7288 GCA_036387635.1 Duganella sp. | reverse complement strand
GCGCCTGGCCGAGGACACCGACGCCGACAAGGCGCGCCGCGTCCACGGCCTGCGCGCCGAACAGGAACGCATCGAGCGAGAGATCGCCGCCATCGAACAGGGCGTGCTGCACATCCTGCCCGAGGCCGCCGCGCTCGAACGTACGCGCGAGATCATCACCTTGGCCGACGGCCTGACGGGCGACTTCCGCCGCGTGCGCGACCAGTTCGAGCAGCTCAACCGCGACCTGCGCGCACGCATCATGGAAAACGACGGCCATCGGGGCGAGGTGCTCGACTCGCTGTTCGCCGGCATCGACCTGATCACCGACAGCGAGGCCGGCCGCACCTTCGCCGCCTTCTGGCGCCTGCTGACCGATCCCGAGCAGTCGGCCACGCTGGAACAGGCGCTCGACCAGTTGCTCTCGCGCGCCTTCGTCGCCAGCCTCGACACGCAGGAGCGCAAATTCCTGCTGCGCCTGACGCGCACGCTGCTCGAACAAGGCGGCATGGTGCACGACGTGCTGCAGTCGTTCGCGCGCAGCCTGAAGCATTTCGTGCAAAGCCGCGAGTTCCTCGAACAGCGCCGCCTGAACACGCTGCTGCGCCAGGCCCAGCTGGCCGCGCTCGGCCTCAAGGACGCCGTCAAGGCCACCGACACGCTGCACTACGCGCTGCCGCTCACCAGCAGCAAGCTGGCCTCGCTGTCGCAATGGGTGCTGCACGACCCGGCCATGCAGGCGCTGCCCGGCGCCATGCGCGACGGCGAGGCGGCCCCGATCGGGCTCGATTCGGTGGGCGAGCTGGTGGCGCAGTCGGAGATCGACTTCCGCAGCCTCAAGCGCGACGTGCTGGCCGTGCTCGAGCGGCAATCGCAGGCGTCGGTGGCCGACGTGCTGCGCGCCCACCCGGCCGCGCAGGGCCTGGGCAGCGTTCTGGGCCTGCTGGCACTGGGCAGCCGCCACGGCGTGATCGCCGGCCACAGCGAAACCGTCGGCTGGACCGGCGGCGACCAGCAAGCGCGCAGCGCCAGCATTCCCGTCATCTATTTTGTGAAAGAGCGTGCCAATGAGCTTGCCTGAAACCACCCAGGCCGACGCCGACCACGAAGGCCTGCAATACCCGGGCCGCGACCACGCTGGCCACGATAGCCAAGATAGCCACGAAAGCGGCGCGCGCCCGGACGGCGAAAACCGCGACGAAGGCTGCGGCGAAGACCGCGGCAACGATCCGGCGCCGACCTTCGACGCCAGCGCCGCCAACGCCTCAGCCGCCGACGGCGCGCCGCCGTCGACCGCGCTGTTTTCCGGCGACAGCGGCGAGCTGCCGCTCGACACCCGCCGCGCGCTGGTGCAACTGCTGGCCGGCCCGGCGCTCGACGCGCGCCGCCACGCCAAGCTGTGGCCGGTGCTGCTGCGCGACGAGCTGGCCTTGCGCCGCCGCCTGGCCGATCTGTTCCTGGAGCTGGTGATCGACCGCGACGCCCAGGTCGCCTTCACGCGCCAGGCCGACACCGGCGACCTGGAGGTGCCGCTGCTGCTGCGCCGCGCCCAGCTCACCTTTATCGATTCGGTGCTGGTGCTGTACCTGCGCCAGCGCCTGACGCAGGCCGACGCCCACGGCGAGCGGGCCGTGGTGGCGCTCGACGAGATGGTCGACAACCTCACCTTGTACGAGCGCGCCGTCAGCACCGACCGCGCCGGCTTCACCAAGCGCGTGCACGCGTCGGTGGAAAAGGTCAAAAAGCACAATATCCTGCAAAAAATCCGCGCCAGCGACGACCGCTACGAGATTTCCCCCACGCTCAAGCTGCTGTTCTCGGCCGAGGAGATCCAGTCGTTGACGGCGCTGTACCAGCGCATGGCCGCCGGCGAAGCACCCAAACAGCAGCCGCTGTCCATCGACGAGGAAGAGGACGACGCATGAACGCCGAACTGCCCGCCGCCGCCCTGGCCGGCCGCGAACAATTCCGCATGCACAAGCTGCAGGTGTACAACTGGGGCACCTTCGGCGGCCTGCACGAGGTGCCCATCAGCGAGCGCGGCTTTCTGATCGTGGGCCGCTCCGGCGCCGGCAAGTCGACCTTGCTCGACGCCTTCTCGGCGCTGCTGGTGCCGCCGCGCTGGATCGATTTCAACGCCGCCGCGCGCGAGGCCGACCGGGCCGGGCGCGACCGCAACCTGGTCAGCTACGTGCGCGGCGCCTGGGCCGCCCAGAGCGACGCCGTCTCCGGCGAGTACGCCACGCGCTACCTGCGCGAAGGCACCACCTGGTCGGCGCTGGCGCTGCACTACCGCAACGGCCGGGGCCAGGAGGTGGTGCTGGTGCAGCTGTTCTGGTTGCGCGGCAACGCCAACGGCAACAGCGACGTCAAGCGCTACTATCTGGTGCTCGAGCGGCCGTTCGACCTGCGCGACCTGTCCGATTTCGGCAGCAACAACTTCGACGTGCGCAAGCTCAAGGCCGCCTTGCCGGACGCCCACGCGCGCGACGAGTTCCGTCCCTACTGCGAACGCTTTTGCCGGCTGCTCGGCATCGACAGCGAGATGGCGCTGCGGCTGCTGCACAAGACGCAGTCCGCCAAGAACCTGGGCGACCTGAACGCCTTCCTGCGCGACTTCATGCTCGACAAGCCGGAGACGTTTGCCGTGGCCGATCGCCTGGTCAGCGAGTTCGGCGAGCTCAACGCCGCGCACCAGGCCGTCGTCATCGCCCGCAAGCAGGTGCAGACGTTGGCGCCGGCGCGCGCGCGCCACGAGGACTTGCGCCGGCTGCGCGCCGAGCGCGGCGAACAGGAAGAGCTGCGCGCCGGCATGCACAGCTACCGCGAGCGCCTGCGCATCGGCTTGCTGAGCGAACACGTGGCTGCGCTCGCGGTCGACGCCGAAGGCTACGCGGGCCAGCTGCAACGCCATCAGGACACGCTCGACAACCGCGTCGCCGCGCTGCGCGACCTGGAAAGCCGGCGCCGCGCCGCCGGCGGCGACCAGATCGAACATCTGGAAAGCGAACGCAAGACGCTCGAGACGCAGCGCGAGGAGCGGCTGCGCCGGCGCAAGCAGGCCAAGGACGCGTGCGACCAGCTCGGCTGGGCGCTGCCGGCCAATCCGCAGGGCTTCGCCGCGATGCTGGGCCTGGCGCGCCAGGAGATGGCCGACTGGCAAGCCGGCGGCACCGACCAGGAGCCGCAGCTGCTGCTCGACCGCGAACGCACGGCCGCCGCAGCCACCTTGGCCGGCGTCACGCAGGAGATCGTCTCGATGCGGCGCCAGCCGTCCAACATCCCGGCGCCGATGCTTGAATTGCGCCGCGCCATCGCGCTGGCGATCGGCGTGGCCGAGGCGGCGCTGCCGTTCGTCGGCGAGCTGGTCGAGGTCAAGCCGGACGAGGCGGCCTGGCGTGGCGCCGCCGAGCGCGTGCTGCACGGCTTCGCCTTGTCGATCCTGGTCGACAACGACCATTACAACGCGCTGACCCAGCACCTCAACGACGTCAACCTGGGCCGGCGGCTGGTGTACTACCGCACCGGCGCGGGCGAAGGCAGCGGCACCGGCAACGGCGGCGCCACGGCGGTGAAAGCGTTGAAGGCTAGCTCGCTGGCGCTCAAGCTCAACGTCAAGGACGGCGGCCACGGCGGCTGGCTCAAGGCCGAGCTGCGCCAGCGCTACGACTACGACTGCGTCGACTCGGTGCGCGCGCTGCGGGCCGCGCCGGAGCGGGCGCTGACGCGCGAGGGCCAGATCAAGCACAGCCGCACGCGCCACGAAAAGGACGACCGCAGCGGCGTCGACGACCGCCGCCACTGGGTGCTCGGCTTCGACAACCGCGACAAACTGGCGCTGTACGAGCAGCAGCAACGCGACCTGCAAGCGCGTATCGCCGAACTCGACGCCGAACTGACGGCGCTGCGCCGGCAGCTGCAAAGCCGCGCCGAACGGCTAATGCATTGCAACACGCTAGTCAACCTGACCTTGCAGGACATCGACGTGCTGCCGCCGATGGAACGCATCGCCGCGATCGAGCGCCAACTGAGCGCGCTACGCGAAGGCAACACGCAGTTGCAGCAGATCGACGACCGCCTGCGCGAGCAGGCGGAGCTGGTGCGCGCGGCCGAGAACGCGTTGCGCGACACCGATGTCGGCCTGCGCACCTGCCGGGCCAGGATCGTCGAGCAGCAACAGGCGCTCGACGCCCTGCGCGCCGACCCGTCGATCGTGGCGCTGACGCCGCACCAGCAACAAGGCCTGGACCGGCTGTACGCCGGCCTGCCGGACAAGATCACGTTGGGCAAGGTCGACCAGGCCGACCGCGCCGTCGGCAAGCTGATCGGCGCCAAGGTCGAGGAGCTCGACCGCGACGCCATGCGCTGCGAACGCGACATCGAGGGCCGCTTCGCCGACTTCATCCGCGAATGGAAGGCCGACGCGGACGGCCTCGACGCCACCCTGGCGGCCGCCTCGGACTTCTTCGCCAAGCTGGCGCGGCTCGAGACCGACGGCCTGCCGGCGCACGAGCAGCGCTTCTTCGACCTGCTGCACAACCAGAGCAACCAGAACCTGGCGGCGCTGTCGACCTATCTGAACGATTCGCGCAAGGCCATTCTCGAGCGCATGGAGCTGGTCAACGCCAGCCTGCGCCAGGTGCCGTTCAACCAGACGGCCGAGCTCAGCACGTATCTGCACATCGAGCCGAGCGACCGCCAGTTGCCGGAGGTGCGCGAGTTCAAGCAGGACATCCAGCGCGCGCTGAGCAACGCTTGGAGCGCCGAGCGCGAGACGGCCGAGGCGCGCTTCGTCGCGCTGCGCCGGCTGGTCGACGACCTGGCCAGTCAGGCGCCGGACAAGCGGCGCTGGCGCGAGGCGGTGCTCGACGTGCGCCTGCATGTGGAATTCATCGGCCGCGAGATCGATACCGACGGCAACGAGGTCGAGGTCTATCAAAGCGGCGCCGGCAAGTCCGGCGGGCAGCGCCAGAAGCTTGCCACCACGTGCCTGGCGGCGGCGCTGCGCTACCAGCTCGGCGGCAGCGACCACGCGCTGCCGGTCTACGCGCCGGTGGTGCTGGACGAGGCCTTCGACAAGGCCGACAACGAATTCACCGCGCTGGCGATGAATATCTTCGCGAATTTCGGCTTCCAGATGATTGTCGCCACGCCGCTCAAATCGGTGATGACGCTCGAACCGTTCATCGGCGGCGCCTGCTTTGTCGACATCCGCGACCGCAAGATCTCGGGCGCGCTGATGATCGAGTACGACGACGATCGCCAGCGCCTCAAGCTGCCCGAGCAGGCGCAGGCGGAGGCCGCGCTTGAAGCTGCCCGATAACGTCCGCCTGTGGCTGCTGCGCCGCCACGCCGGCCAGCACCGCGACTGGCTGGTGGCCGAGCCCGAACGGCATTGGCCGCTGACCATTCCGCTGGGCTTGCCGACCGAGGCCGAGGCGTTGCGCCAGCCCGACGCCGTGCGCGCCTGGGCCGACAGCTGGCGCGGCTGGCGCGGCGCCGGCGAGCTGCGCTGGGTCGAGCGGCGTTGGCGGGTGCTGGGCGTGCAAACCTTGCCGCAGGCGCTGATATTGCACGGGCCGGAACAGGCGGCCGCGTGGATCGGCGAGCGCGAGCGCTGGGAGCGGGCCCGGGCGCGCTTCATGCACATGCGCGCCTGGCGGCCGGCGCTGACGCCGGCGCTGGCCCGCCACTACGACGTGCTGGCCGATTATTCGAACCTCGACTTCCAGCGCCTGCGCGATCTGCTGGCGTGGCTGGCCGAGCATCCGGCGTCGGGACTGTATCCGAGGCAAGTGCCGCTGGCCGGCATGGACAGCAAGTGGCTCGAGCCGAGAAAGCAGGTGGTGGCGGATATGGTGGCCGCATCGCTGGGCGACGCGGCGGGCGGCGATGCGGATAGCGATGCGGATAGCAATGCGGGTGGCGAAGCTGGCGTGGCGGAGCGGGACGAAGCTGGCGGCCTGGCGGAGGCCGAATCGGTTGCCGAGACTGGCGGTGCTGCGGGTGGCGCAGCGGTTGTCACTCGGGATTTTTACCGGCTCTGCGGCCTCAAACGCGCTCCGGCGCTGGTGCGCATGCGCGTGCTGGATCCGGCATTGCGTGCCGTGCTCGGCGGCGTGGGCGACCTGAGCGCGCCGGTGGAGATGCTGGCGGCGATCGGCTGGCAACCGGCCACGGTGATCATCGTTGAAAATCTGCAAACCGGGCTGGCGCTGGAAGACTTGCCGGGCGCGGTGGCGTTCATGGCGCTGGGGTATGCAGTGGATGTGCTGGCGGCGCTGCCGTGGGTGGGGCCGGCGCGCTGCCTGTACTGGGGCGACATCGACACGCATGGCTACGCGATCCTGCACCTGGCGCGCAGCCGTTTTCCGCATCTGGTGTCGGCGCTGATGGACGAGGCGACGTTGCGGCGGTTTTCGCAGCTATGGACACAAGAAAAAACGCAGCACTGTGCAGAGGATTTTTCCACGCTGACAGCGGAGGAAAGACACGTCTACACGGCGCTGCGTCAAAACAGCTGGGGCCAGGCGCTACGGCTGGAGCAGGAACGCATCAGCTGGGACGTCGCCTGGCCCGTGCTCGTCAAATCACTTACTTCGTCACCCGATCCCAGCCGGCCCGCACCGCGTCCTTGAACTTGTCCCAGCTCGATTCGGGATAGGTGTTCTCCCAGGTCGAGCGCAGTTCCGGTTCGGCGTGCTCCCATGGCTTGCTCTGATAGGCCGGGGTGCCGGCCATCGATTCGCCATACTGGTAAGCCGGGTTGTATTCCTGATACGTGCCGCCGGTATACGTCTTTTCCCAATGCGAGCGGAAATAGTCGTCGCCTTCGCCGCTGCCGCCGCGCAAAATGTTCAGGCTGTCCTGATTCGCGCCAGCGGTCAGCTCTTCGGTACGCTCGCCGCGCAGGATGGCCAGGCTGTCCTGGTTCGGCGCGGCGACGGTGTCACGCGGATAGATGCGCATGCCGCTGCGCTGCACGGTGCGCTGGCCCTCGGCCAACGGATCGCCGGCGAACGGGCCGTCCGGCGAGATCACTTCGCCGCGCTGCAGCGAGCCTTGTGTCAACTGTCCCTGTTCGGAGCGGACGAACTCGACCGCTTCCTCGCGCCGGACGATGCCGTGCGGCTCGGGCGCGCTTTGCATCGCGTCGACGACGGTGGTTTGCTGCATGCCGGTGCCGCTGCGCAGGATTTCCGCGCCGGTCCAGCCGCTGGCGCGCCACATGGTTTCGTGGGCGTCGATGTCGATCGGATTGAAGTCGTCGAGGATGTCGGCGGCCTGGTCGGCCTTGGCCATGTCCTCG
>DASVTJ010000059.1:0-5871 GCA_036387635.1 Duganella sp. | reverse complement strand
ATGCGCAGATTACGCATGGTCATACTGAACCGGTGATTTTGGTGTGCATGGGCAGATTCTAAGCCACAAAGGCCAAATTCTGCCAGCCCTCAAATTACCGCTGCATGCCCCAGCGCTTGACGGTGACGCTTTCCAGTGGACGGAATACCACGTTCTCGACCAGCAGTCCGATCAAGATCACGGCGGCCAAACCGGCGAACACTTTGTCGGTGTAGAGCTCATTGCGGTTCTGGAAAATGTACCAGCCCAAGCCTCCCTGCCCGCCCGTGGTGCCGAATACCAGCTCGGCGGCGATCAAGGTGCGCCAGGCGAAAGCCCAGCCGATCTTGAGGCCGGACAGGATCGACGGCAGCGCCGCCGGCACCAGAATGTGCAGCACCAGACGCAGACCGCTCAAGCCGTAATTGCGGCCGGCCATGCGCAGCGTTTCGGGCACGCTCTGGAACCCGGCGTAGGCGCCCAGAGCCAGCGGCCACAGTACCGCGTGCACGATGACGAAGATCAGGCTGCCTTTTCCAAGGCCGAACCACAGCAGCGCCAATGGCAGCAGCGCGATCGCCGGCAGTGGGTTGAACATCGACGTCAAGGTCTCCAGCAGATCGCGGCCGACGCGGGTGGACGCCGCCAACGCCGTCAGCACAAAGGCGGCGGCCACGCCGGCCGCGTAGCCTTGCAGCAGAACGGCCAGCGAAATGCGCACGCGCTCGAGCAGCTCGCCGCTGGCTATACCGTCGACAAAAGCTTGGGCGGTTTGCAGGAAGCCGGGCAGCAGCAGGTCGTTATCCTGCCAGCGGGCGACGCTTTCCCACAGCACCGCCAGTAAAATCAAAATAAAGATCTTACGCAGCCACGTCATCTCCCAGGCGCGGCGCGCCAGCGGCAGCGGTATGTCGACGGCGCGCGGCGCGGCCGTGTTGGTCGCGTAGACGTACTCCTGGCGCACCGGCGGATCGAGGACGAGGCTCATGACGCGCGGCTCCGTTCATGCGCCGCCGCGGTAGCGGTGGGCGTCGCGTTGGCGGCGGGGTTGACGGCGGGGTTGTTGGATGCGTTGGCAGCGCCGTTGCGCGCGGCGGCGGGCGACGGGTGCGTCGCGCCAAGCGCCGGATCGCCGAACAGCAGGCCATGGATGCGCTGCGTCGCCGCCTGGAATTCGGGACTGCCGCCGCTGTCCAGGTCAAACTGGTGGCTGTTCAACTCCGCCCTCACCTGTCCCGGATGCGGCGATAGCAACAGAATGCGATTGCCCACCACCAGCGCCTCTTCGATCGAGTGCGTGACAAACAACAGCGTAAAGCGCAGCTCCTCCCACAGCCGCCCCAACTCCTCCTGCATATTGCGGCGCGTGAGCGCGTCCAGCGCGGCGAACGGTTCGTCCATCAACAGCACCTCCGGCTGCATCGCCAGCGCCCTAGCGATCGCCACGCGCTGCTTCATGCCCCCCGACAGCGTGTGCGGATGCGCGTGTTCGAAGCCGGCCAGGCCCACCTTGGCGATCCAGTGCATCGCGCGCTCCTCGGCGTGGTGGCGGCGCAGGCGCTTGGTCATCAGCAGCGGGAACATGACGTTCTCCTTGACCGTTTTCCACGGCGGCAGCTGGTCGAATTCCTGGAACACGACAATGCGGTCCGGTCCCGGCGCCTCGATCGGTTTGCCGTCGATGCTGATGCTGCCGGCACTGGGCTTGATGAAGCCCGCCGCCGCCTTCAACAGCGACGACTTGCCGCAGCCCGATGGACCGAGCAGCACAAAGCGGTCGCCCCGGTAGACATTGAAGCTGACGTCGTGGGTGGCGCGTGTGGCGCCATATTCGAGGCTGACGCCATCGACCACCAGCAGCGGCGCGACGGCGTTGACGGGGCGAACCACCTGGAAGGCCATGATCTCACCCGCCCTTCGTGATGACCGGATCGTCGAAGAAGTAATCGCGCCAGGTGGCGGGCTTCTTCCTGATCGCGCCGACGCGGTGCAGAAACTGCGACAGGCCGAAGGTGTTCTGCGGTTCGACGCTGAAGCGCACTTGCGGGTCCTTGAAAATTTTCAGCAGCAGATCGCGATCGACCTTGCTCTTCGAGACGCGGATATAAGCGTCGGCCGCGCCTTCCGGATTGGTGCTGGCGTACTTCGCCGCCTCCGCCAGCGCGGCGGTGAAGGCGCGATAGGTCTTCGGATTCTGGGCGCGGAATTTCTCGGTCGCGTACAGCACCGTGGCCGAACTCGGACCGCCCAGCACATCGTATGAGTTGAGAATGATGTGCGCGTTCGGATTGCCGGCCAGCTCTTGGTCCTGATACGGCGGACTGCCGAAGTGGCCATTGATCTCCGTACCGCCGGCGATGACGGCGGCCGCCGCATCCGGATGGGGCAAGGTCTGCGTGAATTTATCAAGCCGGGCGAACTCTTTGTCGCCCCACTGCTTGGCAGCCGCGTACTGCAGGATGCGCGCCTGCACCGACACCGTCACCGCCGGCAGGCCGATACGATCCTTCCCGGTCAGGTCGGCGATGGTCTTCACCTTGGGATTGGTGCTAACCAGGTAATACGGGAAGCTGCCCAGCGACGCCACGCCTTTGACGTTCTGACGGCCCGCCGTGCGGTCCCAGATCGTCAGCAGCGGGCCGACGCCTGCGCCAGCGATATCGACCGCGCCGGACAGCAGCGCGTCGTTGACGGCGGCGCCGCCCGACAGCTGCTTCCACTCCACCTTGACATCGACGCCGTTCTTTTTACCCTCCTTCTCGATCAACTGCTGGTCCTGCGCGACGTTGAGCAGAAGGTAGACGACACCAAACTGCTGGGCGATGCGCAGGGTGCCCTCGGCGTGCGCGCTGGACGCGGCGGCGAGGCTCAGGACAACGGTGGAGGCGACGGCGGCGGCGAGCGCGCGCGGAGTGAGTCTGGACATCGGATTCCTTACAAGGTGTGGAGATATCAGAAAGGCGCGTCGCCCTCGATGGTGGTGCGATAGAGCTTGCGGCGCATGTGCTCCGGCGTGCCGCCGGCCAGATGCATCAGCGAGCGGTTGTCCCAGAACACCAGGTCGTGCGGCGCCCACTTATGGCGGTAGATATGCGCCGGCAGCACGCTGTGCGCGAACAATTCGGCCAGCAGCGCGCGGCTCTCGTCCTCGGGAATGCCGACGATGCGCGTGGTGAAATGCTCGCTGACGAATAGCGCCTTGCGGCCGGTCTCGGGATGCGTGCGCACCACCGGGTGCACGACGGGTTTGACCTCGTCGATTTGCGCCTGCGTCAGCGCCGGGCGGAATGGACTGCGGCGGCGCAGTTCTTCGTACTGCGTCAGGTAGCTATGTTCGGCGCGAGCGTTTTGCACCGCGTTGCGCAGCGCCGCCGGCAACGTGTCCCACGCCAGGTGCATATTGGAGAACAGCGTATCGCCGCCTTCGGCCGGCAGCTCCTGCGCGTGCAGCAGCGAGCCGAGACTGGGCTTCTCCTTGTACGACAAATCGGAATGCCAGAAGTGGCCGGCGTCGCCAAGGCCGATCGGCTGGCCGTCCTCGATGATGTTCGAGATGATCAGCACCTCGGGATGAGACGCCAGCTGGAAATTGCGCAGCACGTGGATTTGCAGCGGGCCGAAACGACGGCTGAAATCGACCTGCTGCTGCGGCGTGATGCGCTGGTCGCGGAACACCAGCAGGTGGTGATCGAGATGCGCTTTATGGATGCGCTGGAAATCGCGCGCGGACAGTGGACGGTTCAGGTCCAGGCCAAGAATTTCGGCGCCGAGCGGCGCGTCGAACAGTTCGATGTCGAAAGCGGATTGGAGAACGGCAGACATGGCACACGTCCATTGAATGAGTAGTGCCCCAGTCTATGCCTTCCTCTTTATAAAGAAAACGAAGCTTATCCGATATCCATATGCGGATTGCTACTTAAGCATCAAGTGCCCTACCGCATTTGACTGAACGCAAGCAAGGTAGACAGCGTCGTCGACAACGTGGTGGTCTAGCAGGCAGAATCAATGATCAGTTTGTCTCAGGTCGTTCGTTCACTCGGAAGCAAGGTAGCCGCTCACCATGGCCGATCTCAAAAACTTCGGGTCCCTCACCCAAGCGCTTGTGGAACAACAAAACCGCTTGGTCAAATTGACCACACCGCTCGGCGAAGACGTCCTCCTGCCACAACGTGTGGTGGCCAGCGATCGTCTTGGTCGCGGCTACGAGTACACGATTGACTGCCTGTCGGTCATTCAAGATATCGAACTCAAAAAGCTTATCGCCCGGCCTGTTACTTTATGGGTACAACAGCCGGACAAGAGCTATCTTCCCGTCCACGGTTACGTGCATACGATGAAACGTCTAGGCAGTGACGGCCAGTTCGCAATCTGCCAGATGATATTTGCGCCCTGGTTGCATTTCCTGAAATTTCGCAAGGACGCCCGGATCTGGCAGGACAAGGCTGCGGACGACATTCTGAGCGACGTCTTCAACGTCCATCCTCAGGCGCAGGGTAATTTCCGCTTTGATGTCAGAGAGCCGGCGATACCGCGTTCGTACTGCACGCAATACGAGACGGACTGGCATTTCGTGCAGCGGTTGATGGAAGAAGAAGGCTGGTATAGCTACCACGAACAACAGGCGGATGGCTCAGGGCATGTGCTGGTGGTTACCGACGCGACGGACGAGCTGAAACCCATCGTCCAAAAACAAATCCACTTCCATGCAGGGAGTACCGACGACGAATTAAACAAAATTACCCACTGGAGCGCGGATCGAAGCTTGGCGCCCAGCCAACTCACGATCAGAACCAGCGACTACAAAGCGCCGAACCTGTCGAAGCAAAGCAATACCGTAGTTCGCACAGAGCACGGCGATCTGCCCCGGCAGTTAGAAATCTACGAGTACACCGGCGCTTACACTTATTCCAAACAAGAGCAAGGCGACAAATACACCCGGTTAAAGGTAGAGCAATGGGAATCGAGCATGAAACGCTACTCCGCCGTTTCCGGCGTGCGTTCCCTGCCGGTCGGTAGCTGGTTCACATTGGAAGACCATCGCGTGCATCAGTCTGAGGCGCCCGAAGACCGGCAGTTCATCGTTATCGCAGTGGAATGGTGCATCGAGAATAATTTACCGCTATCGAACAAGCTAAAAAACTTCCCAGGTAGCCTTCTGCCTCAGCTGAACGCTGCTAAAGCCGCCATGGGGCAGAAAGTCACGCTGGATCACGCGGCCTTGGGGATCGTGGCCGGTAACGAAAATATCGGCCATTGCTTCAATCGAATGGAGGTGCAGCGCCGTAAGGTGCCGTTCCGCAGCCCGTTCGAGCACGCCAAGCCGACACTGCATCCGCAAACTGCCGTGGTGGTCGGCCCTGCCGATGAAGAGGTGTACACGGATCACCTCAATCGCGTCAAAGTCCAGTTTCGCTGGGACCGGCAGAACCCCGGCGACGAAAGCGCCTCATGCTGGGTGCGCGTCAGCTATCCCAACGCCGGCCAAGGCTGGGGCGGCGTCAACGTCCCCCGCATCCGCCAGGAGGTCATCGTTACTTTTCTCGACGGTGACGCGGACCGCCCTGTCATCACAGGACGGCTGTATAACGAAGATCAGGCGCCCCACTGGCACACCGACGGCCGGCTATCGGGATACAAATCCAAGGAATATAAAGGCAGTGGTTTCAATCAGCTATTGCTTGACGACACGACCACGCAAAACAGGGTCCATCTTTATAGCACCAGCGCGCATACGCAATTGAGCCTTGGCTATCTAGTCAGCCAGCAAGGCAATAAACGCGGCGGCTTTTATGGATCGGGTTTTTCCCTCAGTACCGATGATTTCGGCGCCATCGTCACGCATAAGGGCCTCTATTTAAGTACCTTCGGCCGTCCCGGACCGCAAGGCACCCA
>DASVTJ010000058.1:0-10385 GCA_036387635.1 Duganella sp. | reverse complement strand
CGACCAACGCCTCGGCCAACGCCAGCTACCCCAACGTCCGCCTTCTCATCGACAACGAATGGCGCGAAGCCTCCGGCGGCAAGACCATTCCCGTGGTCAATCCCGCCACCGGCCAGCCGATCGGCAGCGTGGCCCACGCCGCCATCGCCGACCTCGATCTGGCGCTGGCCGCCGCCCAGCGCGGTTTCGACGTCTGGCGCAAGGTGCCCGCCTTCGAGCGCGCCGCCACCATGCGCCGCGCCGCCGACCTGCTGCGCCAGCGCGCCGACGACATCGCCCGTCTGCTGACGCAGGAGCAGGGCAAGCCGCTGGCGCAGGCGCGCGGCGAAGTGATGGCCGGCGCCGATATCATCGACTGGTTCGCGGCCGAAGGCATGCGCGTGTACGGCCGCATCGTGCCGTCGCGCAACCCGGCGGCGCAGCAATTGGTGTTGAAGGAGCCGGTCGGCCCGGTCGCCGCGTTCACGCCGTGGAACTTCCCGATCAACCAGATCGTGCGCAAACTGGCCGCCGCGCTGACCACTGGCTGCTCGTTCCTGTGCAAGGCGCCGGAAGAAACGCCGGCCTCGCCGGCCGCGCTGATGCAGTGCTTCGTCGACGCCGGCTTGCCGCCGGGAACGGTCGGCTTGGTGTTCGGCGACCCGGCGGAAATTTCCAGCTACCTGATTCCGCATCCGGTGATCCGCAAGGTCACCTTCACCGGCTCGACCCCGGTCGGCAAACAGCTGGCCGCGCTGGCCGGCGCACACATGAAACGGGCGACGATGGAACTGGGCGGCCACGCGCCGGTCATCGTGGCCGAGGATGCCGACGTGGCGCTGGCCGTCGCCGCCAGTGGCGGCGCCAAGTTCCGCAACGCCGGTCAAATCTGCATCGCGCCGACCCGCTTCCTGGTGCACAACAGCATCAAGGCCGAATTCACGCGCGCCATGGTCGCGCACGCCGAGGGCCTGAAGATGGGTGACGGCATGGCCGAGGGCACCACGCTCGGCCCGCTGGCCAACGCGCGCCGGGTGGCGGCGATGAGCCAGGTGGTCGAGGACGCGCGCGGCAAGGGCGCCGACGTCGCCACCGGCGGTCAACGCATCGGCACGGAGGGCAATTTCTTTGCGCCGACCATCTTGGCCGACGTGCCGCTGAACGCCATGGTGTTCAACGACGAACCGTTCGGCCCGATCGCGGCGATTCGCGGCTTCGATACGCTGGAAGAGGCGATCGCCGAATCGAACCGGTTGCCGTTCGGGCTGGCCGGCTATGCGTTCACGCGCTCGATCAAGAACGCGCACCAGTTGATGCACAACGTCGAAGTGGGCATGTTGTGGCTCAACCAGCCGGCCACGCCGAGCGCCGAGCTGCCGTTCGGCGGCGTCAAGGATTCGGGCTACGGCTCGGAAGGCGGGCCTGAGGCGCTCGAATCGTATCTGAACACCAAAGCGGTATCGATGGTGGGCGTGTAAGCGCTGGAGCCGCCTGCCGTGCGGGCAGCTTAGCCGCACGGGAAGATGCCCGCCGCTGAGGCGGGCTTTTTTGCGCCTGTGAAATTGGAAGGAGTTTGATGGCCGAGATCGATCAACGCTCTGCTTAACGCGGCTCGGCGCCACGCTTTGATAGCGCTTCAGGCTGGCTGAAGCGAGACACTTCGCGCTGGCCGATGGATATCGTGGCGAACCGTTGAATAAGGAACGAGGGTGCGTATTGAGATACACTGATCGCATCGACTTTGCTAAAGCGGAGGTTTCGATGGACATTCTTTCAGACATTAATGAACATACGGCGCCGGCAACCCTGCCAGTGCGGACTAACGATGAGAAGCAGGAGCGCCGGCGTCGGCGTTTAGCCGCACTGGCGGCTGCGGAAGGTATTTGGAAGGACCGGACCGATATCCCGCTGGACGGCGTGCAATACCAGAATGAGCTAAGAGACGAGTGGCGATGATACTATTCGACACGAACATCTTCGTCGATATGCTCAGCGGCGTTCGCGAGGCGACGATCGAACTTGGTTACTACGACGACCCCGCGATAAGTGTCATTACTTATATAGAATTACGCTCCGGAGAGTTGCTACGCCCGCGTGACAAGCCG
Source organism: Duganella sp. (assembly GCA_036387635.1). Classification (GTDB taxonomy): domain Bacteria; phylum Pseudomonadota; class Gammaproteobacteria; order Burkholderiales; family Burkholderiaceae_D; genus Rugamonas. The sequence continues at coordinate 8,301 of DASVTJ010000058.1, read as the reverse complement.
CTTCTCGACGCGATTTTTGCCGAGTTCCACGTGTTTCAGTTGGACTCGCGTGTCATCGAAGCGTCGATCTCGATTCGGGGAAATGGGTTGGTCAATCCGCCTAAGATCAAACTTCCCGACGCGATCATCGCCGCGACTGCTTTGGCTTACAGCATGCCATTGGTAACTCGCAACGGAAATGATTTTAGCGGCGCTCCCATCATGGTCCATGTACCGTACCTCTACAATTCAGTCACCGGCATCGTGTCGAACCGCGCTCCGCATTTTCCGATTTAAGGTTAGACATCGGCGCATCCCTTTGTTTTCTCCGGGATTTAGCAGAAGAGCCCGGCGCTTAGCCGCTGAGGGCCTTGAGGCGATCGAGTTCCGCCAAAAACCTTTCTGCGGCCAGCGGCGGCGCCCAGGGTTCCCACGCGGTGCCGCCGTAGACCGCATGCAACGGGTCGTCGGCCAGCGGCGGCACGGTGATCTTGAGTGTGTGCAGCACTTCGCTGGCCGACCAGCCGACCACGTGCACGGCCTCGCTGGCGGCGGCCAGCCGATCGGCCAACTTGTGCGCGGCGTGCTCCTTGGGCGTCCAGTGCGGCAGGCCGTAGCGCACGAAGACCGCGTTTTCCAGCCGCACCGTCAGCGCGCGGAACGCCTCGCCCAGGAAAGGCTTGAGCGGCGAGACGCAGTCGAAGCCCAGCAATCCCTCCTCGGCGTCGTGCAGCAGTTCGCGCAGCGCGGCCAGCGGCGCCAGCTCGACCCCGGCGGCCTTGCAGGCGGCCGCGCGCAAATGCATGACGGTGAGCGAGTGCTGCGCCACCGATAACGGACGCGGCCACGCCGAATGGCCGCCCCAGCGGTACGTGCGCGCCAGGCCGAGCGCCAGGTCCGAGTCGTCCCAGTCGAATGGCGTGGGGTCCAGCAGATCGAGCCGGCGCGCCGACGGCATGCGCACCCAGGCGCGGTTTTGCTGATTGCGGTGATCGTCGCGGCCCATCGATTTTCCTTTTCTGTGGCGTAGACGCCATCGTACACCTCATTAAAGAATTAATTTTAGGCAACTTAAGCGGGGTTCGCATACACTAAAAACTTCTTTCGACTTTGATATCTCCAACATATGTCATCTCGTCCTTCTTATATTTATCAGGGCGGTTCCGCGCTGATGCACGCCCCGTTGCAGTTGAAAAACGCCGAGATGTACGGTTTCTTCGTGCGCGGCGATCTGATCAAGCTGCAAGCCACGCTCGACGGCACGCTCAACCAGGTGGCCGGCCGCCGCATGCGCTTCAAGGCGCTGTCGCCCTATGTGCTGCTGACCTTCACGCGCGTCGGGCACGCCGATTCGGCGGTGGCGGCCGATCAGGCCAAAGGCTGGATCGGCGAGATCGATATCGTCACCTGGATCATGGTCGGGGCCATGGACGAGGAGGGCGAGCTGGCCCACATCTATTACTACCCGGCGCATATCTTCGTCGACGACGGCATGGCGCTGATCAACGGCCGCGAGCTGTTCGGCTATCCGAAATACCTGTGCGAGTACGACATTCCCGCCGCCGGCGCCGAGCCGCTGCGCTGCGCGGTCGCGGCCAAGGGCTTCCATCCGTTTTCGCCACAGACCAAAATCGCCACGCACCCGCTACTGGAGGTGAACGCGACGTGCCGAAATGGCGACGAAACGCCGGTCGACAGCCTGCTCGATCTGGTCGAGGAAGCCATCAAGCTATTTTTGTCGATCCCGGATTTCTTCAACCTCGACGCCGCCGGCTGGGACAACATCGCCTCGCTGCTGCGCCACCCGCGTATCGATCAGATATTCCTCAAGCAGTTCCCCGACAGCGCGGGCGTCAAGGCGGTGTACCAGGCCATTCTGGCGGCGCCGGCCACCATCGAAAAAATCCACGGCGCCAGCCTGCTGGGTTACGACTACGAGTGCGTGCTGCACGCCTTCGACAGCTTTCCGCTCGACGAGACGCTCGGTCTGCGAGTCGGTCCGCAGCAGGCCATCCTGCCGTATCGGCTGCACTTCGATTTCACCGTGCAGCCGGGCGAGGAGTTGATCGACAATTCCCGCGTGGCGCCGAAGAAGATCGCGGTTCTGGGCGGCGGCGTCGGCTCGATGACGGCCGCCTACTACCTGAGCGACCAGCCGGGCTGGCAAAACAACTACGACATCACCGTTTATCAGCAAGGCTGGCGGCTGGGCGGCAAGGGCGCCAGCGGACGCAATGCGCAATACGGCCAGCGCATCGAGGAGCACGGCCTGCATATCTGGTTCGGCTTCTACACCAACGCCTTCAAGATGATCAAGGAAGCCTACGCCAGCCTCGATCGCCCGGCGGGCGCGCCGTTGGCGACCTGGCGCGACGCCTTCAAGCAGCAGGATTACATCGCGTTGTCGGAGCAGATCGGCGAGCATTGGCGCCACTGGTCGATTCTGTTTCCGACGCTGCCGGGAGAGCCGGGCGAGGGCGACCAGGAGATCTCGATGTGGCAGCTGGCCGTGGCGATGATGGGTTGGATCGAGCAGTGGATCGACAGCATCGATCATTTGGCGGAAGCGCTGGAATTGCCGGCGCCGCCGCGTCACGACGGCATCCTGCCGGACTGGCTGCACCGGCTGGCCGAGGGCGTGGCCAACACCGTCAACGAGCTGGCCGACGATGTGACGTTGGTCGCCAGCGCGCTGAGCGGCATGGTGGCGAACATGTCGGCCGATGTCGGCAGCCACAGCGAAGCGGAGCACCACGCGCTGGCCGGCGTGGTGGGCGGCGTGCGCGGACGGCTCCGCGCGCGCTATCGCAGCCTGATCGATCAAGCCGACACCGATGCCGACCTGGCCGATGATATCCGCCGGCTGTTCATTTGCCTCGATCTCGGCCTCACGGTGATGAAGGGGGTCTTTAACGATGGCGTGATCAGGCACGGCTTCGACGCGATCAACGATATCGATCTGCGCGACTGGCTGCGCAAGCATGGCGGCGACGACGAATTGTGCGTCAATTCGACGGTGGTGCGCGGGTTTTACGATCTGGTGTTCGCCTACGAGGACGGCGACTTCCAGAAGCCGAACGCCGAGGCGGGAACAATGCTGCGGGCGATGGCGCGCATAGGCCTTTGTTACAAGGGCGGCGTGATGTTCAAGATGCAGGCGGGGATGGGCGATACGGTTTTCACGCCGCTGTACGAAGTGCTGCGCAAGCGCGGCGTCAAGTTTAAATTCTTTCACAAGGTCGAGGAACTGGTGCCGCGCGGGGGCGAAATCGACAGCATCCGCATGACGCGCCAGATCGATCTGGCCGAGGGTGTTTCAATGGCCGATTCCGTGGATGATTATCATCCGCTGGTCGATGTCAAGGGGCTGGCATGCTGGCCCAGCCAGCCGGACTTCGATCAGATCGACGCGGATCAGGCGGCGCTGCTACGGGAGAATGACATCAACCTGGAATCGTATTGGAGCGACTGGCCGCGCGTCTATCGCGAGCGCTTCGACAAGGAGCTGCCGGCGCTGACGCTCAAGCGCGGCGTCGATTTCGACCAGATCGTGTTTGGCATTTCGGTCGGTTCGCTGCCGGCTTTGTGCCCGCAACTGCTGGCGCAAAGCCCGGCGTTGCTGGCCACCAGCGAGAAGGTGCGGACCGTGGCCACGCAAGCCTATCAGGTTTGGCTCGACAAGGATCTCGCGCAGATGGGCTGGAGCCACCAGCCGGGCGGCCAGCAGCCGGTGCTGTGCAGCTTCAGCGAACCTTACGATACCTGGGCGCCGATGGACCATTTGCTGGAGCGGGAAGACTGGCCGGCGGGCCTGGAGCCGCGCAACACGTCCTACTTTTGCAGCGCGCTGCCGGTCGGCAGCTATCCGCCCGCCGGCGATACAGGCTTTCCCAAACGAATGGCCGATCTAGCCAAGGAAGGCGCGGTTCAGCAACTCGGTTACCGGATCGCGTCGATGTGGTCGGCCGCCGGGCCGGCCGGCGCGTTCCCATGGCACTGGCTGATCGATCAGAGTGGCGCCATCGGCGTCCAGCGCTTCGACGCCCAGTACTGGCGCGCCAACGTCGATCCTTCCGAGCGCTATGTGATGTCGGTGGTGGGCAGTACCAGATACCGGCTGCGCACCGACCAATCGGGCTTTTCGAATCTGTTCCTGACCGGCGACTGGATCAAGACCGGCTTGAACGCCGGTTGCGTGGAGGCGGCGGTCATGGCCGGCATGCAGACTTCGCGCGCGATGAGCGGCCACCCCGCGCAAATCGACGGCGAGACCGATTTCATCTGACAGTCGATCGGAAGAGAAGGTTGACGTAGGTCGGATCAGCCATAAGGGCGTGATCCGACACAAGCCGCCGGGTGCGCCGCGCGGAAGAAGCGACGCTGCCGCTTGGCTAAAGGTGCTTATAGAAGAAGGTGGTGGCGCAATAGGCGCCATCCGGCATTAGCGCATATTTCGGCACGCTGCCGGCGCTTTCCCAGCCGGCGCGCTGGTACAAGCGCTCGGCGTCGCCGCCGGTCACGGTATCGAGCACCAGCACGCTTTTGCCGGCGTCGCGCGCGGCGGCATCGACCGCCGCCATCAGCAAACCGGCCACGCCACGGCGGCGCACGTCGCGGTGCACCAGCATCTTGGCGATGTCGGCGCGGTGCGGTTGGTTATCCGGTTGCGCGGTGATCAGCTGCACCGTGCCGACGACGCGGCCATCGGCGGTTTCCGCCACCAGCAGCACGCGTTCGTCGCCGACGACGCCATCGAGCACGCCACGCCAGAAAGCCAGCGCCTTCTCGCGTGGCAGCGGCAGCATGAAGCTGACCGAGGCCCCGCCTTCAACGCAATCGCTCAACACATCGGCCAGCGCCTGGGACAGCGCTTCGCCGCGCGCTTGCGCTTCCACCGCATCGATGCGGCGTACGATGATCGAATCGGCCATCAGCAGCTCCCGAACGCCGGTGGCGATTTGAAAAAGCGTTCGGCCAACGCACATCGCGACGAGCATTGCTCATTGCGTCGGTTCCGCATTTGGCGGACGATCAAAAAGGGAGTATTCATGGATTTCCATTCTAAAGGAAATCCATGTCCAGTGTGCTGGAATCGATAGGTATATGCTAACGAATGGTGGGCCGCTTATCGCGGTCAGCCATTGTTGTCGGAGCTGTTGTCGCCACGGGCGCCGGCTGCGTTGTCGCGGTGCGTGGTTTCGGCCGAAGCGGCGGCGGCATCCTGTTTGCTGTCCTGGTAGCTCCGGCTGAGGTTACCCTGGCGCATACTCTGCTCGGAACGTGCCGGTTGCCGGCCTTGTTGCTCGTTCACGTGCGGCGTGTCGTTGCCCAGATGACCGACGGCGTGGTTGCCACTTTCCGACATACCTTCCCGCGCGGGATCGTACCCGTCGTGCGGCATGTTGGCGCCGGGTTTGAAACCTTTTTCGCTGGGTTTGTTAGGTTGGCTCATGGTGCTTCTCCTTTGAAAGGGGGAAGAGCATTTGTCCTCCCCCGTATCCACATCCTAAGCTGGCGGGACGGTTGAGTGAGTAGGTGCACAGCCCGTGGTCTTGTAGGAGTAGGCGTAGGGAAACTATCGGCATGGCATACACTACCGAGCCATACGTTCGCCTGCGCACGGAAGCGACACACCATCGGTGTCAAGCTGGCCGCTTCCCGGCAAGGAGGAATGTTCCGCCGCCCGGGAGTCAGTCAATCAACCACCTTGAAAGGGTACACCATGGGCATTCTGAGCAATATTTTCCATAAAATCTTCCCAGGCTCGAAACCGGACGCGGCCCCTGCAGGCGGCACGGCAGCACCTGCACCAGCCGCCGCCGCCCCCGCCCCGGCCGCCGCCCCCGCACCGGCGGCGCCAGCTCCGGCCGCAGCCGCGCCCGTCGCGCAGCAGGTCGACGTCGAGGCCATTCTCACCGCCATGCAGCAGCAAAACTCGCAGCAGCTGAACTGGCGCACCTCGATCGTCGACTTGCTCAAGCTGCTCAATCTGGACAGCAGCCTGACCGCGCGCAAAGAACTCGCGGACGAACTGCATTACACGGGCGACCGCAACGATTCCGCATCGATGAACATCTGGCTGCATCGTCAGGTGATGAACAAGCTGGCGGAAAACGGCGGCAAAGTGCCGGCCGATCTGAAAGACTGAGCGTTCCATCCCTGCGGGCTAACGTTGGCTAACGTTGGCTAGGCCTGGCCCTGGTGCCGCGGCTAGGCGCTGCCGATCCCCGGCGTCCGTGCCTTGTCGACGGCGGTGCGCAGATCGCCGCAGGCCTTGTCCAGCGCCGCCTCGACACCTGCCAGCATGTCGGCCACTTCGACCAGCTGGCCCGCCGCCGCCGCCGATTCCATTTCGCTGCACAGTTCATGCAAATGCGTGGAGCTCAGATAGCCGGCGCTGCCCTTCAGTGCGTGGATTGCCGCCGCCGCCGCGCCGGTATTGCCGGCAACGACGGCCGCGCGCGCCGTTTCCATGCGTCTCGGGGCTTCCTCGAGGAAGGCTTGCGTGATGCGCTGGCGATGCTGGAACGATAAACCGGCCAGCGGCATGATCTGCACCGTCGTCGACTCCGGCGACGCCCCCCCGTGCGCCTCGGCGTCGACGCCGAACTGGCGGTCCAGCGCCTCGGTGCGCGCGGCGCTGTCGCGCGCGGCATCGGTGGCGCGCAGCGGACGGCCGCGACTCAAATGCTGGGCGATGGTTTTTTCGATTTGATCGTACAGCAGGCGCTCGTCGACCGGCTTGCTCAGGAACCCGTCCATGCCGACCGCCAGGTAGCGTGCGCGGTCGTGATCGCTGGCGTTGGCCGTCAGCGCGATGATGGGAATGCCCGGATCGAGCACCCGATAGTCCTCGCTGCCGCCGCTGCGGATCAGGCGCGTGGCCTGTTCGCCATCCATCATCGGCATGCGGCCGTCCATCAGCACCAGATCGTAGGCGCCGGTGCTGAGCGCGTGCAGCGCCTGCAAGCCGTTTTCGACGATGCGGATCTCGTGGCCCATGTTCTCGAGCAGCGTGCTGACGATGATCTGATTGGTGCGCACATCCTCGGCGCACAGCACGCGCAACCGGTAGGCGTGGTGGTCCCTGGCCGGCTGCTTGAACGGGTCGGCGGCCGGCTCCTCGCCGGGCGCCAGCGGCAACGTCACGCTGAAGGTGGAGCCGGCGCCGACCCGGCTGTCGGCGCTGATCGAGCCGCCCATCAGCTCCACCAGTTCCTTGCAGATGGCCAGACCGAGGCCGGTGCCGCCGTAGCGGCGCGTGGTCGAGTGGTCGGCCTGTTCGAACTTCTGGAACAACCTCGGCAAGGTGTCGGCCGGGATGCCCGGACCGGTGTCGGTGACGTTGAAGCTGACGCTGGCGCGACCGTTTTCGGTCGGCCGCGACGACACTTCCAGCCGCACTTCGCCCCGGTCGGTGAACTTGATCGCGTTGCCCAGTAAATTGAGCAGGATCTGGCGCAGCCGCGTCGGGTCGCCGCGCACATAGCGCGGCAGGTCCAGCGCCAGGTCGCTGCGCAGCAGCAGGCTTTTGGCGTCGGCCTGGCCTTGCAGGATGCCGAGGGCGTCGTCGATCAGCGCGATCAGGTCGAAGTCCACCGTTTCGATCGACAGCCGTCCGGCGTCGATCTTTGAAAAGTCGAGGATGTCGTTGAGGATGGCCAGCAGCGACTCGCTGTTGCGCAGCCCGATGCGCAGGTATTCCTCGGTTCGTCCGCGCACCGACTGGTCGCGCATGGCGAACTTGATCATGCCGATCACGCCGGCCAGCGGCGTGCGGATGTCGTGGCTCATCGCCGACAGGAAGTCGATGCGGTGGCGGCTCACCACTTCGGCGTGCTCCTTCGCCTCGCTCAGTTGTGCGGTGCGTTCCTGCACGCGCTGCTCCAGCGTGTTGCGCAGCAGCCGGATCTGGTCGGCGAGCGCGAACGCCAGCAGCACCCCGTCCAGCGTGCCACCGAGGAGCGTGAACAGCTGGGCGTTGACGACCACCGCCGGAATCAGGCCGACGTTGGCCGGCAGGATCAGCAAACCAGGCACCATCAGCGCGACGAAGCCGAGCACGAAAAAACGCGCCGGCTGGTAGCCGCGCCGCCACACCACGATGCCGCTGGTGAGCGCCATCGTCATCCAGATCGTGATGACGATGGTGGCGATGGTGTGGGCGTAGCTGAGGAAGAAGAAGCAGCTCGGCAGCGTGAGCAGCGGCAGCACGATGTTGACGCGGCTGAGTTTATACAGGCGCGGCGCATATTCCCGCAGGCGCAGGAAGGTGGTGTAGAACAGCGTGCTCAGTACCGGCAGCAGGAAAAACGGCACGTA
>DASVTJ010000057.1:0-2621 GCA_036387635.1 Duganella sp. | reverse complement strand
GCTGCTGCTGGGCGGCTGCGCGTCGCTGTCCGGCGATGGCGGCTTTGGCGCCGCCGCCGGCGTCAGCGAACAGCGCACCGGCATGAGCGCCAGCGTTGGCGGCCGCCTGCCGCGCAACGACGACGACGCGCGCGCGCTGGCCGCCGTCATCGGCAAAAAACTCGCACAGCCACTCGCTGTCGATGAAGCGGTGCATATCGCGCTGCTCAATAACCGTGGACTGCAAGCGAGCTATTGGTCGGTCGGCATCGCCGAGGCGGACCTGGTGCAGGCTGGCCGCCTGCAAAATCCGGTGTTCGATTTCAAGCGCAGCCACGGCGGCGGTGAGGTCGGCATCGAACGCACGCTGACCTTTAATCTGCTGAGCCTGATCACCGCGCCGCTGGCCGGGCGCATCGAAGGACGCCGCTTCGAACAAACCAAGCTGCTGGTGTCGAACGAAGCGCTGAAGGTCGCCGCCGACACGCGCCGCGCATGGGTGGAGGCGGTCGCCGCCAGCCAAAGCGCCGACTACGCGCAGCAGGTCGAGGCGTCGGCGCAAGCGAGCGCCGAACTGGCCGAGCGCATGCGCAAGGCCGGCAACTGGAGTGCGATGGATGTAGCGCGCGAACAGGCCTACCACGCGCAAACGGTGGCCGACGTCAGCGCCGCGCGCAAGGCCGCCGTCGCCACGCGCGAGAAGCTCACGCGTTTGATGAGCCTTGGCGGCGCGCAGACCGCGTACACGCTGCCGGAGCATTTGCCGGAACTGCCGGCCGCGCCGCGGGAGCTGGGCGACATCGAGCAAGTTGCCGTCAACGAAAGGCTCGACATCCAGGCCGCCAGGCTCGATACCGCGCACACCGCATCGACGTTGGGCCTGACGAAAACCACGCGGTTCATCAACGTGCTCGATCTGGGCGTGGTCAGTAACAGCGAAGGCGCGACCAATACGCGCGGCTACGAGCTGTCGCTGGAGATTCCGTTGTTCGACTGGGGCTCGACGCGGGTGGCGCGCGCCGAAGCGACCTATATGCAGTCGGTCAATCTGCTGGCGCAGGCGGTGGTCGACGCCCGCAGCGAAGCGCGCGAAAGCTATGCCGACTACCGCGCCTCGTACGATCTGGCGCGCCACTATCGCGACCAGGTCGTGCCGTTGCGGAAAAAGCTCGCCGACGAAACCCTGTTGCGCTACAACGGCATGCTGATGAGCGTATTCGAACTGCTGGCCGACGCCCGCGAACAATCGGCCGCCGTCAACGGCTACATCGGCGCGCTGAAAGACTACTGGACCGCGCAAGCCAATCTCGAAGCCGCCTTGGGTGGCCGCGCATTGGATGACCGCTCGGGCGGCCGTCCGACCACCAATAAAGGAGTAACACCATGACCACCCGCAGATCATTCCTCAGCGGCGCAGCCCTCATCGGCGCCGGCTTGGTCACCAAGGCCGGCGCGGCGTCGCTGCCGGAGGCGCCGGTACAATCGTCGGCCGCCACCGCGCCGCCGCTGTCGCCGCCGAACGGCCGTCCCTACAATCCGGTCGTCACACTCAATGGCTGGACCCTGCCTTGGCGGATGAAGGACGGCGTCAAGGAGTTCCATCTGGTGGCCGAACCGGTGGTGCGCGAACTGGCGCCCGGCATGACGGCCAACCTGTGGGGCTACAACGGCCAGAGCCCGGGGCCGACGATCGAAGTGGTGGAGGGCGACCGCGTGCGCATCTTCGTCACCAACAAACTGCCCGAGCACACCAGCGTGCACTGGCACGGCCAGCTTCTGCCGAACGGCATGGACGGCATCACCGGCTTGACGCAGCCGGGCATCCAGCCGGGTAAGACCTTCGTCTACGAATTCGTCGCCAGAAAAGCCGGCACCTTCATGTACCATCCGCATGCCGACGAAATGGCGCAGATGGCGATGGGGATGATGGGCTTCTGGATCACGCATCCGAAGGACCCGAAGCAGCATGCGGTCGACCGCGATTTCGTCTTTTTACTCAGCGCCTACGACATCGAGCCCGGCAGCTACACGCCGAAGATCAACACGATGCTCGATTTTAATCTGTGGACCTTCAACAGCCGCGCCTTCCCGGGCATCGATCCGATGGTGGTGCGCAAGAACGACCGGGTGCGCATCCGTGCCGGCAACCTGACGATGACCAACCACCCGATCCACCTGCACGGCCATACGTTTGAAGTGACCGGCACCGACGGCGGCTGGGTGCGGCCATCGGCGCGCTGGCCGGAGGTTACCACCGACGTCGCCGTCGGCCAGATGCGCGCTATCGAGTTTATCGCCGACGCGCCGGGCGACTGGGCCTTCCACTGCCATAAATCGCACCACACGATGAACGCGATGGGGCACGACGTGCCGACGATGATCGGTGTCGATCATTCCGGCGTGGCGGAGAAGATCAACAAGCTGGTGCCGGGTTATATGGTCATGGGCGACAAGGGCGGTTCGATGGGCGACATGCGGATGCCGCTGCCGGAGAACACGCTGCCGATGATGAGCGGAGAGGGGCCGTTCGGCGGTCTCGAGATGGGCGGCATGTTCACCACCGTCAAAGTGCGTGAGGGCCTGGCGCGCAACGACTACAAGGACCCCGGCTGGTATCAGCATCCGAAAGGCACGGTGGCCTA
>DASVTJ010000056.1:0-10355 GCA_036387635.1 Duganella sp. | reverse complement strand
CCGGTGACCGGGTGCGTGTCTTCCGACAGCAAGCCCAGATGATTGCGCGCCTTGAGCATGGTCTCGAAGATCTCGCGCGCCTCGTCCTTGCGGCCGATCCGCGCCAGCGCGTCGATGCGCCAGAAGGTGCAGATATTGAACGCCGTTTCCGGCTTGCCGAAATCGTCCGGCGCCTCGTAACGGCGCATGTACGGCCCGTCGCACAGCGACTCCTCCAGCGCCTCCACGGTCTTGATGAAACGCGGGTCCTTCGGATCGATGAAGTTGACCTCGGCCATCAGCAACACGCTGGCGTCGAGGTCTTCGCCGCCCAGGCTTTCGCAGAACGCCTGGCGCTTCTCGCTCCACGAATCGCGCAGCAGCGGTTCGCGGATTTGCTCGGCGCGCGCCTGCCAGTGCGCGGCGCGCTCCGGCAATTCCAGCACATGGGCGATCTTGGCCAAGCGGTCGCAGGCGGCCCAGCTCATCAGCATCGACGAGGTGTGGACCCGTGCGCGCGTGCGCAGTTCCCACATGCCGGCGTCCGGCTGGTCGTGCACGCGGAATGCCTGCTCGCCGACCGCTTCCAGGTGCGCGAACTCGGCCACGCCGGCGCGGTTCAGCAAACGATGGTCGAGGAAGGCTTGCGCCGCGCCCAGCACCACGTTGCCGTAGACGTCATGCTGGAAGTGTTCCTGCGCCTGGTTGCCCACGCGCACCGGCTGGTGGCCGCGATAGCCGGGCAGGTGGTCGACGGTGGACTCTGGCAGGGTTTCCTCCAGCCCGATGCCGTACAGCGGCTGGATGTGGCCGCCCTTGGAGCTGGCAACGATATTGCTCAGCCAGCGCAGGTATTCCTCCATCGTGCCGACTTCGGAAATACTGTTGAGCGCGCGCACCACGAAAAAGGCGTCTCGCAGCCAGCAGAAGCGGTAATCCCAGTTGCGCGCGCTGCCCGGCGCTTCGGGAATACTGGTGGTCATGGCGGCGATGATGGCGCCGGTATCCTCGTACAGCGACATCTTGAGCGTGATGGCGGCGCGGATCACCACGTCCTGCCATTCGTATGGCAGGGCCAGGCGGCGGCTCCACGTGCGCCAGTAGCTGACGGTTTCCTTTTCGAAGCGCTGGCAGACGTCCTCGATGCCGTCGCTCAGCGTTTCATCCGGTCCCAGCATGAAATTCAGCGAGCTGTTGGCGAGGAACCACGATTCGGACAGCAGGTGGCTGAGCGAGGCGTCGGTGTTCAGGCGCAGGGTCTGGTCCGGGCCGACGAAGCGGATGTGGTGGCTGCCGCGCGTGATTTCCGGCGCCTCGCGGCCCCAGTCGAAGCGCGGACGCAGGCGCACGCGGATGCGCACGGCGCTGTTGAGGATGCGCACGCGGCGGATCAGCATCAGCGGGCGGAACATGCGGTCGCGGCTGGTGAAGCGCGGCGCGAAGTCGGTGATCTCGATGCCGTGGTTGTCGGCGTCGGTCAGGCGGGTGCGCAGCACGGCGGTGTTGGGATCGTAGAACTGTTCGGTCTTGACGCAGTTTTCCAGCTCGATGCTCCAGACGCTGCCGTTTTCGGAGTTGTCGAGCAGGGCGTTGAAGACCGGATCGCCGTCAAAGCGCGGCAGGCAGCACCAGACGATGTTGGCGTTCTGGTCGATCAGTGCGTTGAACGAGCAATTGCCGATGACGCCGCAATTGAGCGACGCTTCCGGCCGCACTTGCGCGGCGGTCTTCTCGTTGGTTGGGCCGGTGTGGCCGGTCGCTTCGGCATGCTCGCCGGCGGGCGCGTGCGCATGGCTGCTGGTTTTGTCGTGCGTGTTCGTGCTTGTATTTGTGTCGGTCATGCGGTGTCTCCATCAGGCAAGGTGGTGGCTGCTTGCATCAACTGCGCGCGCAGGTCTTGCGGCGAGGCCAGCCGGCGCAACGCGGCGCTGGGGCCGGCGCCAATCTTCACGCCCATGCCGCCTGCTTGCTGGGCGTAGGCGATGCCGGCTTCATCGGTGGTGTCGTCGCCGGCAAACACCGGCTTGTGACCGTGGAACGGCGTTTCCTGCATGAACGCGGCGACGGCGCTGCCTTTGGTGCTGGCGGCCGGTTTCAGCTCCAGCACCATTTTGCCATGCAACAGTACCATGCCGGGGCTCTCTTCCAGCGCCGCTTGCATCGCTTGCTCGCACTCGGTCTTCAATTCGGGCGCCAGCCGGTAGTGCAGGGCCAGGGCGCCACGTTTTTCTTCCAGCAGCAGATCGGAATGCAGCGCCACCAGCGGTTGCAGCCGCTGCCGCGCCTTATCGAGCGGCAGCGTGACGGCATAGTGCAGCTCGCCGTCAGCGGCGCGCCGTTCGGCGCCATGCACGCCGGCCGCCGGCAGTTTGAGCGGCGCCAGCATGGCGTCGATCTGCGCGATCGGACGGCCGCTGACGATCGCCAGGCGGCCGCCCAGCTTGTCGCGCAACGTGGCCAGCGCTTGCACCAGGCCGGGCGCGACCACCACCGTGTCGGGGGTATCCGCCAGGTCGACCAGCGTGCCGTCGAAGTCGAGGAACAGGCTGCAATCGGGCCAGTCGCTCAGCGCGAACGGCGGGTGGTCTTCACCGCCGGCTTGGCTTGGGTTCGGATGTTGGGTCATCATCAACCCACCCGGCGCAGGTTGCCGCGGCTGTGCGAGCGAATCTTCTGCATCACCTTTTCGCGTTTGCGCAGACGTGCCGCGTCGAGCAGCATGTGGCCGGCCCAGCGGTAGACGTTGAAGCGGCGCACGCGGTCGCGCATGCTGCGCATCCGTTCGCGCTGCTCGACCGGCGGCATCGTCAGGCCGCGGTACAACGCCTCGGCGCCCTGCTCGATGTGGTACGGATTGATGATCAGCGCCTCGTGCAGCTCGCGGGCCGCGCCGGTGAACTGGCTCAGCACCAGCGCGCCGCGTTCGTCGTCGCGGGCGGCGATGAATTCCTTGGCCACCAGATTCATACCATCGTGCAGACTGGTCACCATGCAGACCTCGCTGGCGCGGAAGTAGCGCTGCAGCTCGTTCTGGTCGTGGTGCTCGATCTTCAGGATGATCGGCAGGTAGCCTTCGCTGCCGAAGCGCTCGTTGACCCGCGCGGCCAGCTTGCGCACGCGCTGCTCGAAGTTCATGTATTCCTCCAGGTCCGAGCGGCTAGGCGCGGCGATCTGGACGAAGCTGAACTTGCCGATCATGCTTGGATGCAGCTCGAGCATGCTTTCGACGGCCTGGAAGCGCTCCAGGATACCTTTGGTGTAATCGAGGCGGTCGACGCCGAACGCCAGCAGGTGGTCTTCCGGCACGCCCAGGATCTGGCGGATCTCGGTGCGGCACTGTTCCACCGGCTGCGTGTCCGGATAATCGGGCCAGGCGATCGAGATCGGATAGTCCTCGACCTGGGTCAGCTCGTTGCCGTACGAAATGGTCGACGCTTCCGGTTCGATACGCGTTTCCAGATAACGGTCGACGGTGTCGAGGAAGTTCTTGCGGTGGAACGGCGTGTGGAAGCCCAGGATCGTGCTGCCCAGCATGCCTTCGAGGATTTCCTCGCGCCATGGGCAAATGCCGAACGATTCCGAGTTAGGCCATGGGATGTGCCAGAACGTAATAATGGTGGCTTTCGGCAGCGCCTCGCGCACCATGCGCGGCAACAGGGCGAAGTGGTAATCCTGTACCAGCACCACCGGATTGTCGGTGCGCGCTTCCTTGATCACGGCGTCGGCGAAGCGGCGGTTGACCTTGACGTACTCTTCCCAGTCGGACGAGCGGAACACCGGCCGCACGTGGGCGATATGGCACAGCGGCCACAAGCCTTCATTGGCGAAGCCGTAGTAGTAGCCTTTTTCTTCCTCTTCCGTCAGCCAGACGCGGCGCAGCGTGTAGCTCGGGTCCTTCGGCGGCACCTGCACGTGGTCGTTGCGGTCGACGGTCTCGCGGTCGGCGCTACCGGCGCCATGGGCGATCCAGGTGCCGGAGCAGGCGCGCATCACCGCTTCGACCGCCGTCACCAGGCCGCTGGCCGGACGGCGCACGCGGACCGTGCCGTCTTCATTCTTCTCGTGGATGTAGGGCTCGCGGTTGGACACCACCAGCACTTGGTCGCCGGCGAGGTCTTGTTGCAGCAATTCCTTGAGTTTTTCCGGCGCCCACTCGGTGCCGGAGCCGCTGCTGCTGCTACTCTGGCGTTCCTCGTGGTATTCCTCCAGCAGGCTGCGCAGCTCGCCGATCAGCGGCTCCATCTCCGGCGGTGGCGCCGGCGGCGGGGCGCCGGTGTCGCTGGCCTTGACGTCGCGCGGCAGCAACTGGCCGCGCAGCACGTCGTTCAGGCTGGAAAGCCAGCCGCGCCAGCTCAGGTGCGAGATCACCAGCGTCATGAAGGCGATGGCCAGGCCCAGCAGGGCGAAGAAGATCAACACGTACTTGGTGGTTTCGGCGCTGCGGCGCTCGATGAAGCTCATGTCGTGCACCAGGATCAGACGGCCCAGCGCGGTGCCGTTGTCCTCGATCAGGGTGTCGGCCACGTGCACCGGCCCGCGCGGCAGTTGCACCAGCGGCTGCTGCTTGCTGCCGTCGGCCGGCTTGTCCCAGCAACCGATCGATTGCGGGTAGGTGGTGGTTTTGTACAGCAGCTTGCCCGAAGGATCGCAGAAGCCCAGCGCGAACAGGCGCTCGTCTTCGATGGCGCCGTCGAACAGCTTTTTGATGTGCGCCTTGTCATTGAGCAGCACGTCCTCGCGCAGCGGCACCTGCAAGGTGGTGGCCAGCAGTTGCGAGCGGTTATCGAGATCGCGGACCGACCAGCGCAGGGTCAGCTTGTCCATCAACGGGACCACGATATAGGCGAACAGACCTAGCAGGATTGCCAGGGGCAGGATGAAACGGAGTGATAATTTAAGGGAGCGTGAAAGCATTGAGGGGTTCCTCTGGTGTGATTGCAGGAAAAAAAAACAACCGCTGCATCATTGTTCGGGATGCGTGGCAATCGACCTCAGCCCCTCTATTGTTTCATTCATGGAGGAAAAACCTTTGTTCGCTAGCGCACGAACCGGGGTAAATGGCGCATCGCAGCATTGCAAAATGCTAGAATCGCTCCTATGGACCTCGACTATTTTACTGATATGCATGACGGCCCGTGGCGCGCTGCAGCAGCGGTTGCCATCAGCGCCGTGGTTTTTGTTGCTGTAGCGCTAGTAGTGCATCGGGCGGGCATTATGTTGCTCCGCCGCATTTCGCGTAACCGGCCGTACACCACCAATGCCGTCAAATACGGCACCCGTGCCAGCCAGTTTTGCCTGGTGCTGTTCGCGCTGCGCGTGGTGCTGACCGGGGCGCCGGAAAACATGCCGATGCTGGTGCCGATCTCGCGCATCAACAATGTTATGTTGATTGTCTGCCTCACATGGCTGGCAATCAACTGCGTCAACTCGATCAAGCACACGATCACCGAACTCAATCCGGTCGACTCGGCCGACAACCTGCGCGCGCGCCGGCTGCTGACGCAAACGGCCGTGCTCACGCGCAGCGCCAATTTCATCATCGGCCTGGTCGGGCTGGGCTTCGTGCTGCTGACGTTGCCGGGCGCGCGCCAGCTGGGCGCCAGTTTGTTGGCCTCGGCCGGCGTCGCCGGCCTGGTGGCCGGTATCGCCGCGCGTCCCGTGCTGGGTAACTTCATCGCCGGCTTGCAGATCGCCTTCTCCCAGCCGATCCGGTTGGACGACGTGCTGATCGTAAATGGCGAGTGGGGTAGGGTCGAGCGCATCACCGGCACCTATGTCGTGGTGCGGATCTGGGACGAGCGGCGCTTGATCGTGCCGCTGCAATGGTTTATCGAAAATCCGTTCGAGAACTGGACGCACACGTCGTCGTCGATCCTCGGAACGGTGTTTTTGTGGCTGGACTTCAGCGTGCCGGTGCCGGCGATCCGGGCCGAGTTCGAGCGCATTACGCATGCGTCGTCGCGCTGGGACCAGCGCGTGTGCGTGCTGCACGTGACGGACGCCAGCGACAAGGGCATGCAGCTGCGCTTGCTGATCAGCGCCCAGGATTCGGGTACCGCGTTCGATCTGCGCTGTGAGATTCGCGAGGCGATTATCGCCTTTGTGGCGGCCAATTATCCGGATTCGTTGCCGCGTCTGCGTCCGGTGCTGGATGCGCCGGGGCCGCAGGAAGTGAGCCTGGGCAAGCGCGCGGTGCACGTGGCCGACAGCCCGGCGCCTTAAGGCATCGCGCGTGGCGCCGGCAGCTCATCGATGGCCGCCGATGGCATCCTGACGATCCGCCAACCTCACTCCGCTAATTCGGCACCGTCGCCGATTGCGGATAATCGCGCTCCTGATACATCAGCTTGCATTGCGCGGCACGCGGCCCCTTGCGTGCCGCAATGCCGCTCGGCGTGATGTCCAGATACGCCGCCTGCTCGAACGTTGCCGGCGCCGATCCCTGCGCCACCGCCGGCCAGTGCGGCAAACCCGCGCCGTTCGGATCACCATTGCGGATGAAATTGGCCCAGTAGCGCTGCACCGGCGGCCAGTGCGCCGGCAGCGCCTTGGCCGGCGTGGCGCGGTAGACGTAATCCATCTCCGATGTGTGCTCCGGCGGCTTGCCCGAGCCCGGTGCGCCCCAGCCGAATTCATAGCGCCACACGCGCGCCGGGTTCGCCATGCGCTGCGACAGCCAACTGGCAGGGCAGCGGAACCACATATCGGTCAGCAATTGCGTTGGAACGTCGCCCAGCGCGGCGTCGTCGCGGTACAGCGCGGCGGCCTTCGGCGCCTGCTTGCCGAA
Organism: Duganella sp.; assembly: GCA_036387635.1. Taxonomy (GTDB): domain Bacteria; phylum Pseudomonadota; class Gammaproteobacteria; order Burkholderiales; family Burkholderiaceae_D; genus Rugamonas. The sequence continues at coordinate 3,589 of DASVTJ010000056.1, read as the reverse complement.
CGCGGCGGCAAGCAAGGCCGGCACCGCGTCCGGCTTGCGGTCCGCGCCCATTTCCTGGCTGTTGCTGCCGATGATCACGCGGATATCGCTGCCGGCGCCTTCTGCGTAGGCTTCGGCGTAAGGCAGCTTTAGCACACGACCGTCGATAATCTGCTGCTCCCAGATAAAACTCGGATCGACGCCTTCGGGCGTCGGCAGGTTCGCGGCGGCCGCATCGACGGCTGCCGTCGGCAATTTTCTCAGCCGGGCGAGGCCTGCGGCGCCACGCGGCAGTTTCAGCCGGTCCAGCAGCGTGTTGCCGATCGCTTCGTTTTGCTGCGCGGTGCGCGGCGCGCCCGGCGCCGCCGCCTGCACTATCGCCTTTTGGAACAAGCCTTTCGACAACGGCGACAACGTCAGCAACAGCGCATCCAGTGCGCCGGCCGAGTTGCCGCTGATGGTCACGTTGCCGGCGTCGCCGCCGAACGTGGCGATGTTGGCCTGTATCCATTTCAGCGCGGCGAGCTGGTCCAGCAGCGCGTAGTTGCCGGACGAGCGGTGCGGATCTTCGGCGCGCAGCGCGTCGAGGCCGAGGAAGCCCCACGCGCCCAAGCGGTATTGCAGCTTGACCACGACGATGCCTTCGCGGTGCAGGGCGTCCTCGGCGATGTCGCCGACGCCGGCGTAAGCGTTCGAGCCGCCGTGGAGGTAGACCAGCACCGGTAGCCGGGCTTGTGTGGTTGCGGATGCGGCCAGCACCGGCGTGCGGATCGATACCGTGAGACAGTCTTCCTGCATCGTGGCCAGGAAGTTCTTGTTCCAGCCGGTGTCGCCTTGCGGGCAGGCGGGCGCGACTTTGGTGGCGTCCAGCACGCCGGACCATGGCGCACGCGCCGCCGGCGGCTTCCAGCGCAAATCGCCTGCGGGCGCGGCGGCGTACGGGATGCCGTAAAAAATGCTGCTGCCGTCGGCCATCGGCGCGCCGATAACTTTGCCGCCGGCGACTTCCACTTGCTGCGCGCCTGCGCAAGCGCAGCCGGTTGCCGAGATCAATAAGGCGTGCAAAAGCGTTTTCATGACATTCCCAATATTCATTTTGCGACCGGCAGCGCTAAAACCGCAGTCTGCCCTCTCGGCGGCGAAGATGCAACTCTGATAATCACCAAATCGGGGAACGATAATAGCTGAGCGCGTAGATTAAGGGGCTGCGGTGGACGCGGCGCTTCTCAAGGCGGGGTGACGGCGGGCGGTTGCACGGTTGGCTGGGCGTAAATGACGATGGGCGTGGATGCGGCGGTTGGGGCCGCGCTCTTCGTCGCATTGTTCATCACAAAGAACAGGCCGCCAAATCCGAGGAAGAGGCCGACCACCGTGGCGATCATCCAGCGCGCGATATCGGCGCTGGTTTTATGCATATCGGCGCGTATTTCCGCGATGTCCGTCTTGGTGGCCGTTTGCTCGAGACGCAGCTCTATTTTGCCAAGACGCTGCTTGGCGTCGCTGGCAAACTCCTCGAGCCTGCCGAGGCGTTCTTCGAGGTTGTTAAGACGCGCTTCCATAACCCATCATAGTCAGTGGCGCCACCCCGGTCAAATGTCGGCCCGGTATCGAACGCTATTTGGCTTTCGGTTTGCGCGCGATGATGTCGTTGATCATCTTGCGTTCCTTGTCGGTCGCCTTGCGCAGCAGCGTCTCGTGCTTGTCGCCGAGCGCGATCGACTCCGTGATTTCCGGGGTGATGGCCGATGACTTGGCGATGCGTTGCGTAATCCACGCCGTGAGCAGGCACATCACCAGGGTGCAGGCGATGTAAAAAGCGATCCACAGGCCGGTTTGTCCCCGGCTGCGGTTGATCGCCCGCACCACCTGTTCGGCGTCCTTGGTCACCGCTGCCATCTTGCCCATCATGTCGGCCACCGCGATGGTGGCCGCTTCGGCCGCGACCCGTCCCGCTTCCTTGGCGGTGGCGTCGACGATGGCGGCGGCCTTGGCCTCGATGCGCGCCGCCTCGGCGATGCGGGCGTCGATCTGGTTCAGGCTGATATTGGCCATGCGCACCAGTTTGTCGCAGCCGGCGATCTGCTTGGAGAAATTCTGCAGGTCGTTATGGAACCGCTCGGCGTGGGCGAAATCGCCGCGTGGGTGCGCGGTCTGGTCGTTGTCGTTCATCAGGTGTCCGCAGCATTTGATAACAAGGGAAATGCGATTGTAGATTCAAGACGATGAACTGTGACAATTTAAAGCGGCTTTTACTGGACAAAGGTTAATGTCAGTCGTAACATTCGCGCAACTTTACCTTAGGAAATGATATGGCTTCGATGATCTCGTGTATCAAACTGGCGTTCGCTTCAACGCTGCTGGCTGCCGCCACCGCGTCTGGCGCCACCATTAACATCGACTTCGAGTCGATGCCGGGGGCCGATGGCGCGCTCGGTACGGCCGACGATGTTCCGATGGCCGATAACTATCTGGTCTGGATACGTGATCAATTGACGCCGGCCGGCATCACTTTCAGCCAGGGGTCGATGATCCAGGCGAGCTTTTTCGATGGCAATCCGCGCAACCACTTCCTGTCGTCGACCAGCCCGATTGGAAGTTTCAGCATTCCGGTGTTCGGCATCAGCATCGAAAGCAAATCTTATTGGAACGCCACGCTGACCGCGTACGGCGCGTCAGGTAACGTGCTTGCCACCAGCACTATTGCGCCGTCCTCGGACGCGGCCGCGCTGCTGTCGGTCACCACCACCGAGGCCATCGCCAGCTTCTCCGTGTTGCCGGACAACCCGAGTTCGATTCTAAATCTCGACAACATGGTGTTGACCGTATCGGCCGTGCCGGAACCGGCGACCTGGGGCATGTTCGGCGCCGGTCTGGCGCTGCTGGGCTGGCATCGCCGCCGGGCGCTGCGCGGCTAAGTCCGGGGGACCGCCGCGACGAAGGTCCCGGGAGCCTGAAACCGCCCGTGCCCCGTTGCTGATGATGCGTGTAGTGACGCTTAGTTAGCCAGCGTCAATGTCAGTGTGGTGCCGCTGTACACCGGCGCCACGTTGGCGAAGCCGTCGACGGTGATGGTGCTGAAGCGGCCTTTGAGGTTGGCCGCGCTTAGCACGATGATGCTGTCGCCGGCCTTCGGCTTGAAGTTGCCCGGGAACTTGACGCGCAAGGCGCCGCCGGCGATGGTGGCGGTGCCGGCCACAGTCATGGTGCCACGGTCGCCGCCGAGCGCGTTCAGTTCCAGCGCGGTGGCGCCGGCCAGTTGCGTGAAGTTGCCGGCCAGTTTCAAGGCCGCGCCCGCGTTGGCGATCAAGGTGCCGCCGCTGACGTAGACGTCGCCGCGACCGAACGCGGTCGGCGAGGCGCCTTCGAGCGTGCCGGCCGTCAATTCCGTGCCGCCGCTCCAGGTGTTGTTGCCGGCCAGCTTGAGCGCGCCGCTGCCTTGCTTGACCAGCTTGCCGGTGCCGGCGATGTCGTTGCGCCAGCGGTCGGCCGCGTTGAAACCACCCTTGGTCGCGTCCATGTTCAACAGCACGTTGCCTGTAAAGGCGCCGTAGCCGTCGGCGGCCGCGAACAGATTGAGTCGGCCCCAGCCTTCAGGATCGTCCATCACCGG
>DASVTJ010000055.1:0-6327 GCA_036387635.1 Duganella sp. | reverse complement strand
GGCGACGCTGGCGCGTTCGGCCTCGAACGCCATGGTGGCGTTGTCGGCCACCTCCGGCGCGATGTCCAGGTAGGCCGAGCTCGAGATGCGCGGCACCAGGATGGTGGAGCCGGCCTTGAGCATCGAGCGCTGCGGGATGTTGTTGGCCTGGCGGATCACTTCCGGCGTGGTGTTGAAGCGCGACGCCAGCGCGCCGATGCTTTCGCGCGCGCTGGTGATCTTGTGCGTGGTCCAGGTCGACAATTCCTTGCCCCACTGCGCCAGGTTGAGCTGGAACTTGGCCGCGTTTTCCTTCGGCAGCAGGATCTTGGTCTGGTCGTCGCCGGTGATGACGGGACGCTTGAACTGCGGGTTGAGCGCCTTGAACTCGTCGACCGACAGCTCGGCCAGGTGGGCGGCGATGGTCAGATCGATGTCGCTGGTCTTGTCGACGGCGGTGAAGTACGGCGTGTTGTCGATCAGCGGCAGCTTGACGCCGAACTGGGTCGGGTTGCCGATGATGTTTTTCACCGCTTGCAATTTCGGCACGTATTCGCGCGTTTCGGCCGGCATCAGGTCGGCCAGGCTCTGGAAGTCGGTCGGCTTGCCGGCGGCCTGATTCTTGGCGATGGCGCGCTGCACCGAGCCTTCGCCCCAGTTGTAGGCGGCCAGCGCCAGTTGCCAGTCGCCGAACATGTCGTACAGGCGCTGCAGGTACGTCAACGCGGCGTCGGTCGAGGCCACGATGCCGCGGCGGTCGTCCTTGAAGGCGTCCTGCTTGAGGTTGAAGTCGCGCCCGGTGCCGGGCACGAATTGCCACATGCCGGCGGCGTTGGCGTGCGACAGCGCCTCGGGGTTGAAGGCCGACTCGATGAACGGCAGCAGCGCCAGTTCGGTGGGCATGCCGCGCTTTTCCAGCTCGGTGACCACGTGGAACAGGTAGCGCGACGCGCGCCCGGTGGTGATGGCCATGTGGTCGGGCCGCGCCGTGTACCACTTGGTGTGCTTGGCCACTAGGTCGTTGTTGATATCGGGAATAGCATAACCGCTGCGGATGCGGCCCCAGACGTCTTTTTCGCGGAAAGCGTCGTCCTCGGCCAGTTTGGCCGGTTTGCTGATTTTCAGGGAGGAGACGTCGAGGGCGGGGGATTTCGGCAGGGCGGTCAGCGCCGTGGTGGCGGTCGGCGGCAAGTTGGCGGCGTCGTCGTAGGCATGGCTGACGGTCGGCGCCAGCAGCGCCAACGAGGCCGCCAGGGGTGCCGCTAGGGCGGTGAATTTAGGAATTCGAGCGTGCATAGTTTTCCATTGTTGTCGACTGTGAAACATCGAAACGACCATGAATAAACGAGGAGTGTACGAAGGTCGCCTTGATGAGTCAAGGATTATGTCAAGCGCATGACTAATTATTTAGTGCAACAATTCCCGGCAGATAAAGGTAAGTTGTCGGCAAGATCACGGCAAAATGCGCGCAGTAGGTGTTTGACCGAAGGTTTGCCCGAAGCGCGGCGCCAAGAGTGCGTACAATTCGGTCTTTTAGTACGCCTTCAAGGAATCGCATCATGAGTACAAGCGTAAGTACAAGCGTGAGTCCAAGCGCCATCGATCACGACGCCGTCGTTGCCGCGACCGTCCACTGGCTGGAACAGGCCGTCATCGGCCTGAACCTGTGCCCGTTCGCCAAGGCGGTCCATGTCAAGGGCCAGATCCGCTACGTGGTGAGCGGCGCCGACACGCCCGAGGCGCTGCTGGAAAAACTGATGGAGGAGATGGAATACCTGGCCGAGGCCGATCCGGACAAGGTCGACACCACCTTGCTGATCCACCCGAACGTGCTGGGCGACTTCGAGGACTACAACGAGTTCCTCGACGTGGCCGACGCCGCGCTGGAGGACTTGCAGCTGGACGGCCAGTTGCAGGTGGCCAGCTTCCACCCCGACTACCAGTTCGCCGACTCGCACCAGAACGACATCGAGAACTACACCAACCGTTCGCCGTACCCGACCTTGCACCTGCTGCGCGAGGACAGCGTCGAGCGCGCGGTCGAGGCGTTTCCGGAGGCGTCCGACATCTTCGAAAAGAACATCGCGACGTTGCGCGCGCTCGGGCACGACGCCTGGGACAAGCTGTTGCAGGTGAAATGATGGACGACGCCAAGGACGGCGCCCCGGCCGCGCCGGAGCGCCCCGACACGCCGTGCGTGGCGGTGTGCTCGACGACGTTCGACGAGATCTGCCGCGGTTGCGGGCGCAGCGTGGTGGAGGTGGCGCACTGGGTTTCGATGAGCGCCGAGCAGAAGGAACTGGTCTGGCAGCGCATCCTGGCCCAGGGCTATCCGCGCCGCAACAAATAAGCCAAATAAGCCAAATAGGCCAAGCACGCCAAGCCGCCACCCGGTCGCCGCGCGCGCCCGATCACATCAATACGTGCCGATGAAGTTCTTTTTGCCGATTTCCACGCCGTTGTGGCGCAGGATGTCGTAGGCGGTGGTGGCGTGGAAATAGAAGTGCGGCAGCGCGTAGTGGAACAGATAGCTCTGGCCGACGAAATGCTTGGTCTTCTCGCCGCTGCCGGTGGTGATCTCGCGCGTCTCGCTGCCCTCGATCGACGCTTGCGGCACGCCGTCGATGTAGGCCAGCGTCTTGACGATGCGCGCCTTCAGGTCGGCGAAGCTGGCCTCGCTGTCGTCGTAGGACGGCACGTCGAGCCCGCCCAGGCGCGCGGCGGCGCCCTTGGCGAAGTCGCAGGCGATCTGGATCTGGCGCGTGAACGGCAGCATGTCCGGGAACAGGCGCGCCTGCAGCAGCGCGGCCGGCTCGATCTTCTTGTCGGCAGCGTGGGCCTCGGCCTTGTCGAGGATGGCCAGCAGGCTGTTGAGGATCTGCTTGAACACGGGGATCGAGGCGGAATACATGGAGAAGGTGGTCATGGCGTTATCCTAGGTTGACACTCTGTTGAAAATGAGCCGCGATAATAGCCCGCCCCGGGGTTTTTTGCTGGCGGGGTAACTTTCAGGACAATTTTCCGTGCATAATTCCACTAAGTAATTTTGTGAATTCAGCGGGTCCGGCCCGTTTGCACAGTCCGCCGCCACCGTCGACCGGTGCGGCCGGCCCGCAGCGACCGCGCCCGACGTGCCCCCCAACCACTGACGACGATGCGAATTTCCCCACTGACGCCAACGCCCCAGCGCCCGCATGACTAGCATGACCAGCATGACTAGCCTGGCTAGCCTGACTAGCGCGCTGCACCGATTGCGCACCCGCCTGGGCGCCCTGTACGGCTTGTCGATCTATGGCGCGTTGCTGCTGGTGGTGTTCGGCGGGCTGGTCATTCCGGCGATGATCGGCAGCTACCTGTTGATCGGCGTGCACGAGCAGCAGTCGGCGCGCGTGGCCCTGAACGAGTCGCTGCAGCGCAACGCCGACATCCTGGCGCTGGGCATGCAGGAGTCGCTGTGGAACATGAACGCCGAATCGGCCCACTCGCTGGTCGAATCGGTCATGCGCGACCGCGCGGTGCTGCGGGTGCAGGTGGTCGGCCAGGCCGACACCCAGTTCATGCACGTGCGCTCGCCGCGCCAGGCCACCGGCAACGTGTTTCGGGCCGAGCGCGAGATCCTCGTGCGCGGCGAGCGCATCGGGCGCATCCTGGTCGAGATGGACGACGCCCGCAGCCAGCAGGAGCTGCGCGAAAAGCAGCGTTCCTACGTCTTCGTGCTGGCCGCGCAATTGACCGTGTCGCTGCTGCTGATCGTGCTGTTCCTCAACGCCCGCCTGCTCAAGCCGCTGCGCAAGCTGATGGGCTTTTCCGACCGCCTCTCGCGCGGCGACTTCGAAACCCGGCTCGACCTGGCCGGCAACGACGAGCTGGGGCGCCTGGCCAACCAGCTCGAGCAGATGCGCGTGGCGATCCGGCGCCTGTTCGAGGACGTCGGCCAGCGCGAGGAGCGCTTCCGCACCATCGTCACGCAGGTGCCCGGCGCCGTGTTCCGCTTCCGCCCGGACGGCCCGATCGACTTCGTCTCCGACGCCATCGCCGACATCGCCGGCTACCCGGCCGCGCAGTTCATGCGCGGCACCACCCACGCCTGGACCGACCTGATCGCCCCGGACGACCGCAAGCGCCACCGCCGCATCATCTCGCAGGCGCTGGCCGACGGCCAACCCTACGCGGTCGAGTACCGCATCGTCGACGCCGCCGGCACCGAGCGCTGGGTGGCCGAGAACGGCCAGCCGCAGCCGGGGGCGGGCGGCGCCGGCGCCGGCTCGCCGTGGGTCGACGGCATCATCGCCGACATCAGCGAGCGCAAGCACAACGAGATGCGCATCGAGGGACTGCTCGCCGAGCAAAGCGCGATCCTCGACAACGTCATGTTCGGCGTCATGTTCGTGCGCAAGCGCCGCATCGTCTCGGTCAACCGCCGCTGCGAGGAATTGTTCGGCTACGAGCCCGGCGCCATGACCGGGGCCTCGACGGCGATCCTGTTCCCCGACACGTTCGCGTTCGAGGCCGCCGGCGCGCGCCAGTATCCGTCGCTGGCCGACGGCGACTATTTCAACGAGGAGCGCAACTACCGGCGCCCGGACGGCACCACGTTCTGGTGCATGGTCAGCGGCTACGCGCTCGACCAGCACCGCGCCAACGAGGGCAGCATCTGGGTCTACGCCGACATCACCGCGCGCAAGGAGGCCGAGGAAAAACTGCGCCTGTCGGCCACCGTCATCGAGCACATCGCCGACGGCGTGGTGGTGCTCGACGCCCGCGGCACCATCGTCGCCGTCAACCCGGCCTTCACGCAAATCACCGGCTACGACGAGGCCGAGGCGCTCGGGCGCGACTACACGCTGACGCGCTCGGGGCGCCACGAGCGGGCGTTCTACGACGCCATGTGGCGCCAGCAGCTCGACACCGGCTTTTGGCGCGGCGAGGTGTGGAGCGCGCGCAAAAACGGCGAGCCGTACCTGGAATGGCTGACGGTGAGCGCGGTGCGCGACAGCCGCGGCGTGGCCACCCATTACGTCGGCGTGTTCAGCGACATCACCAAGGCCAAGGAGTCGCAGGAAAAGCTCGACCACCTGGCCCACCACGATCCGCTCACGGCGCTGCCGAACCGGCTGCTGTTCCACGACCGCCTGCAGCACGCGTTGCAGCGCGCCGGGCGCGACACGACCCGGCTGGCGCTGCTGTTCATCGACCTCGACCGTTTTAAGAACGTCAACGACACGCTCGGCCACCACATCGGCGACGAGCTGCTCAAGCAGGTCGCCAATGCGCTGTTGGCGCGCCTGCGCGAGGGCGACACGCTGGCGCGCCTGGGCGGCGACGAGTTCATCGTGCTGCTCGAGGACATCGACCACCAGTTCGGCGCCGCCCAGGTGGCCGAAAAGCTGGTGCAGATGTTCGACCAGCCGTTCATGGTGGCCGGCCACGAATTGTTCGTCACCTGCAGCGTCGGCATCAGCGTCTACCCGGACGACGCCACCGACCTCAACATGCTGATCCGCAACGCCGACGTCGCCATGTACCAGGCCAAGGCGCGCGGGCGCAACGGCTACAGCTTCTACGCGCCGTCGATGACGGGCGAGGGCGTCGAGCGGCTGCGCCTGGAGACGTTCCTGCGCCGCTCGATCGAGAAGGACGAGGTGTTCCTGCATTATCAACCGCAGGTCGAGATCGACACCGGGCGCCTGATCGGGGTCGAGGCGCTGGTGCGCTGGAACCACCCGGAACTGGGCCTGATTCCGCCGATCCGTTTTATTCCGCTGGCCGAGGACACCGGCTTCATCAACCAGCTCGGCAAGTGGGTGCTGGAGGAGGCCTGCCGGCAAATGGTGCGCTGGCAGCAGGCCGGCCTGCACGTGCCCAAGATCGCCGTCAACCTGTCGGCCAAGCAGTTCGAGCGCGGCAGCATCGTCAACATGGTGGCCGACATCCTGCGCGAGACCGGCCTCGAGCCGCAGCGATTGCAGCTTGAGGTGACCGAATCGGTGATCATGAACACCGGCGACGCCATGGTCTTCATCAATGACCTGCACTCGATCGGCGTCGGCCTGGCAATCGACGACTTCGGCACCGGCTACTCGTCGCTGGCGTATTTAAAACAGCTGCCGGTGCAAACGCTCAAGATCGACCGCTCGTTCATCAAGGATATCTCGACCGACGCCAACGACGAGGCCATCGCCATCGCCATCATCCAGCTGGGCAAGAGCATGAATTTGTCGGTCATCGCCGAGGGCGTCGAGACCGAGGAGCAGGCCGCGTTCCTGCTGCGCCACGGCTGCCACCTGGCGCAGGGATATTTCTACAGCAAGCCGCTGGCCGCCGACGACCTGCTGGCGCGCTGGCGCG
>DASVTJ010000054.1:0-2760 GCA_036387635.1 Duganella sp. | reverse complement strand
AACTGCCCGGCGGCACCCCGCGCGCTAGCTTTGCAGCAGCACCACGGCGCCGCGCGCGATCGCCCGCGCCACCATCTGCGCGTCCCAGTTCGTCAGGCGGATGCAGCCGTGCGATTGGGTCTTGCCGATCTTGCCCGGTTCCGGCGTGCCGTGGATGCCGTAGTGCGGCTTGCTGAGCTGGATCCAGACGGCGCCGACCGGGTTGTTGGGCCCGGGCGCGATACGGGCCTTGGCGTCGCCGGCCTTGGCGTCCCAGAACAGTTTCGGGTTGTAGCGGTAGTCGGGGTTGGTGGCCACGCCGCGCACTTCCCAGCGCCCTTCCGGCAACGGGTCGTGGATGCTGCCGGTGCTGGCGGGAAATTGCGCGATCGGCATGCCGCCGGCGTCGAGCAAGGTCAGCGTGCCGTCGCTGGCGTCGACCAGGATCGACGCCGCCTTCGGCAGCGGCTTGGCGGCCGCCACGTTGGGCACCAGCAGCTGCTCGCCGACGCGGGCGAAGGTTTTGCCGGGGTTGAGGCGCCGCAGCAACGACGGGCTGCTGTGGAATTTTTCGCCGAGCGCCTCGGCCAGGTTGGCGTAGCCCAGCGCCGGCAACTTGGCCTTGTCGGCCATCGTCGCCGGCACCGTTTTGTAGGGGCCGGCGACGTCGGCGGCGGTGACGGTGTAGAGGTCGAGCACCGGCGCCTGGTCGGTCGACAGCACGGCCCAGGTGGCGTCGTCGAGCACGCCCGTCAACGGCAGCTGGTTCAGCTTCTGGAAACCGGTGACGGCCTTGCGCAGATTGCTGCCCTGGCTGCCGTCGATTTCGCCGGACGAGTAGTGGGCGCGGTCGAGCAGCACTTGCGCGCGCAGCAGGCCATGGGCGTCGTCGGCGCCGGCGACGGCGGCGTTGGCGGACGTGGCGGCGGATTTGTCAGCGGTTTTCGCCACCGGTTTTGCCGAGGCGGCTATCTGATCGGCCGCCGGCTTGGTGGTCGGCTTGTTGGCCTGCCTGGTGGTCTGCTTGTTGGCCGGCTTCACTGGGGCATCGTCGCTCCACATGGCGACCGGCTTCGTGGCGGGATCGGCGGCGGGCTTGGGGCCGGCTTTGACAAACGGTTTCGGCGTCGGGCGCGCGGCGTTGTCGGCGGCCGGTTTCGCTGCGGCGTCGGCGGCGGGCTTGGCGACGGGCTCGGTGCCGGCGGCGGCCGGGTACGCGACGAGGCCCGCCGCCATCAGCGCGATGGCGAACAACTGTGGCTTGCTCAAATCAGGCCTGCGGGCGGTTGATGACCGCTTCGACGCGGTGGCCGTCCGGGTCGACCAAAAAGGCGGCGTAGTAGTGGTCGCCGTAGTCGATGCGCAGGCCGGGCGCGCCGTTGTTGGCGCCGCCCGCCGCCAGCGCGGCCGTGTGGAAGGCGTCGACCGCCGCGCGCGACGGCGCGGCGAAGGCAAGGTGAAAGCCGGGGCCGGGCGCGGCGGCGTCCGGGCGCAGTTTCAGGCACAACAGGTCCTTGTCGTCCTCGACGCCGTAGCCGATCGCGGTGTCGTCCTCGAACACGCGGCGGTAGCCGAGCGCGCCGAGCGCGGCGTCGTAGAACAGGCCGGCGTGCGGCAAATCGCGCACGCCAAGGGAGATGTGATGGAGCATGGGGGGAGCGGTCCGGCTGGTGAATACGGGACCCGGATTCTACCAAATACCGGACTAGTCCGGCTTGCGGTATTTTTGCATGACGTAGCCGAGCCGGCTGCGGTTGACGTCGAGCCAGGTCCACAGGCTTTCGACCTGCTCGCGGTGCAGGCGGTAGAAGTTATCGTTGAAGGCGAGCCAGACGCGGGTGTTGAGCAGCGGCTGCGGCAGCTGCACGACGGCGCCCTTGTACGGCGCCAGCGACGCCTTCAGATGCGCCGGCAGGACGGCGGCGACGACCACGCCGTCGATCCGGCCGAGCCGCAGTTTTTCGATGTTGCGTTCGAGGTCGCGCGCGCCCTCGTCGATCGTCAGGCCGGCCTCGCGCAATCGCGCGGCGTAGCTCTGGCCTTGGGCGACGCCGAGCAGTTTGCCCTGGAAGTATTGCATCGGCTGGGTGGCGGCCGGCAGCTTGTCGCCGGCGCGCACCAGCACGATCAGGGAATTGTGCATGGCGCGGTGGTTGTCGACGTTGCCGGCCTTGTCGCGCGGCACCGCGATCTCCGGCGGATACGGCGCCATCTCGCCGATCGGCGCCATGTCGATGTCGCCGGCGGCCAGCGCCATGCGCAGGCGGGCGAGCGGCAGGCGCACCCAGGTCGGCGCGCAGCCGAAGCCGGCGCCGAGCACGGCGTCGCGCATCAGGTCGACGGCGGCGCCGGGCGGGTCGGGCACCACGGCGCCCTCGCCCATCCAGTACGGCGGGCGGTGCTGGTCCATGTAGCCGACCCGCACCGGAATGCAGGCGGCGGCGCTCCAGGCCGGCGCTGCGGCCAGCGCGGCGACCAGCGCCAGCGCCGGTAACAGCGTGGCGCGCAAGCCGGTGGCGGCGGCGGTCATGGAGGCAACGGCTGCCATGGCCATTGCGCGCCCGGCACGGTGCGAAGTGGCGGATGAAAGGGTGACGGCGGTCATGCGGGGGCGGCGTTCACGGCTGCGGCGGCGGTGGTGGCGGCGACGCCAGCGGCACGGTCGGCGCGGTCTGTCCCTTGCCGACGATCTGGATGAAGATCTCGTTGTCCTTGATCATGCTGAGCTCGTAGCGCGCGCGTTCCTCGACGGCGCCGGTGCCGTCCTTGAGGTCGCGCACT
>DASVTJ010000053.1:0-2863 GCA_036387635.1 Duganella sp. | reverse complement strand
ACGGAGAATCAAATGGACTTTAGCATAAAAGCATTCGACACAAAAAACACCATCGCCTCGGCCAAGGCCGGCGTCGTCGCCGTCGCGGTGTTCGAGAATAAAAAGCTGTCGCAAGCTGCCAAGGCGCTGGACGGCTCCGGCGAAATCACGGCTGCGCTCAAGTCCGGCGACATCAGCGGCAAGGCCGGCACCACGCTGCTGCTGCGCGGCGTTCAAGGCGCCAGCGCCGAACGCGTGCTGCTGGTCGGCCTGGGCAGCGACGACGCCGTCAGCGAGAAAAACTTCGCCAGCGGCGTGTCCGCGGCGTTGAAGGCATTCTCGGGCCTGGGCACGAGCGACGCTATTATCGCACTGCCGATGACCGAAGTGAAAGAGCGCGACGTCAATTGGGCGATCCGCTGCGTGGTACAAAGCGCCCACGAAGCGGCGTTCCGCACCGATGGCCAGAAAAGTAAAAAAGATCCGGCGCCGGCCGGCGTCAAGAAGGTTGCCTTGGCCGTGCCAGGCACCCCGGCGGCCAAACTGGCGCTGGCGCAGGCCGTGGCGATTGCCAGCGGCATGGACCTGACCAAGGAGCTGGGCAACCTGTCGGCCAACGTCTGCACCCCGACCTACCTGGCCAACACCGCCAAGAAGCTGGCCAAGGAGTACAAGTTCGACGTCGAGATCCTGGACCGCAAACAGCTCGAAGCGCTGAAGATGAACAGCTTCCTGTCGGTCACCAATGGCAGCGACGAACCGCCGAAGTTCATCATCCTCAAGCACATGGGCGGCAAATCGAAGGACGCGCCGGTGGTCTTGGTCGGTAAAGGCATCACCTTCGACACCGGCGGCATCTCGCTCAAGCCCGGCGCCGGCATGGACGAAATGAAGTACGACATGGGCGGCGCCGCCTCGGTGCTGGGCACCTTCCGCGCCATCGGCGAAATGGACCTGAAGTTGAACGTGATCGGCGTGATCGCCAGTTGCGAGAACATGCCGTCGGGTCGCGCCACCAAACCGGGCGACATCGTCACGTCGATGAACGGCTTGACCATCGAGATCCTCAACACCGACGCCGAAGGCCGCCTGGTGCTGTGCGACGCGCTGACCTACGCCGAACGTTTCAATCCGGCGGCGGTGATCGACATCGCCACGCTGACCGGCGCCTGCATCGTCGCGCTGGGCCACCACAAGAGCGGCCTGTTCACGCGTGACGACGAAGCCCACAACCAGCTGGCCGACGAGATCATGGCGGCCGGTAAGGCGTCGAGCGACACCGCGTGGCGCCTGCCGATCGGCGAGGAATACAACGAGCAGTTGAAGTCGAACTTCGCGGACCTGGCCAACATCGGCTCGCCCGGCGGCGCGTCGTGCACGGCGGCGGCGTTCCTGGAGAACTTCACGCGCAAGTACACCTGGGCGCATCTGGATATCGCCGGCACCGCGTGGAAATCGGGCGGCGCGAAAGGCGCAACCGGCCGTCCGGTGCCGCTGCTGTCGAACTTCCTGATCAACCGCTCCGCAATCTAAGCAGGCGGCTCCCCGCGCGAGCCGGCGGTCGTGCGGCTTCGACCCCGCACGGCGCGGCGGGGTCGCACCCCACCGGGCGTGGCTCCAAAAACGGTCGCTGTGCGGGTTGAAAACGCATGATCAATACAGGGTCACGCCGGCCGCCGGCGGCGGCCCGTCATCCTTGCCCACCGCCGGGCGCATCACCACCGTCAGCGTCGACGGGTAATCGTAGCCGGCGCCGGTGTTACGGTCGATGACGTAGCCGACCCCCGCCGTCAAGATCACATTCCCCCACAAATTGCCGTTGGCCTTGGGCGCGACCTTCTCGTACGCCCACGCTTCGCCGTCCTTGCGGCAATCGATGCGCAGCGGCCCGGCGCTCTTGCGCAGGGTCACGCGCGCCGGCGTGGTGACGAACCACTTGCCGACGTCGTTGTACAACACGCAACCGACACCGGTGATTTCGCGATGATCGAGCACGGTCTGCACCAGCACATTTTGTTGGGTCGATTCAGTCAGGGATGCGCAGCCGGCAATCGACAGCATGGCCGTCAAGGCCAGCGGCGCGGGGAACGCGGTCGCGGGGCGGAAGAACATGGTCTGCCTCTAAAGTAGATACAGACGCAGTGTAGCAAGCCGGGCGCGGATTGATTCGCTCAATCAAGGGGCGTAAAGCGTTGCACTTTTACGCCATCGATCTCGATGAGTTGAAAAAACACGTCGCGCGGCCGCGCCCAGACGGAGCCATCGGACGCGCGATAGACGATCATGGTGCTCAGGTCGGACTCCAGGGTGGCCTCGCAGATCAACTCGTAGAGGCCGCCCTTGTAGTGCCGGAAGCGCGTGACCGCAGCCGCAGGCTCGGTGTCGGTATCAGGCATTCTGACGAACCTGCGGCGCCTTGGCCACACGTTCCTCGACCTGGTCCTTGCCGTGCTCCTGCTCTTGCTGCTTTTTCTTCAAGCCCTGCACCACTTTCAGGATGTCGTCCATGCCGCGCTCGCCGCCAAGCGACGAGAAGGCATCGAGCACCTCGTTCAACACCTGGTTCCGCACCGCCGCTTCGTCGGAATTAATGACCGGTGGACGTTGCAGCGCTTCGGCTGCGCGCTTTTCGGCGGCGGCTGCCTCCTTTTGCGCGGCGGTCTTGCGACCGCCCGGCGTTTTGCCGTGTTCCAGTGCCGCTTGCCAGATGACCCAGCGGCGCTGCGTTTCAAAGACCAGATACTCTTCTGGCTTATCTTCACGGCGGCGAACGATATGTCCGTCGCGCTGTGCCCATGCCTCGAATGCAGTTCGCATTTCAATTCCTTTGTAAATGCGCTACGCGCAATTCACTGTTAAAACTACAAGTTATTTCCGTATAGTA
>DASVTJ010000052.1:0-5805 GCA_036387635.1 Duganella sp. | reverse complement strand
CGCCACCGTGCGGTAGCCGCGCGTGCGGATCGTTTCAATATACGCCGGAGCGCGGGCGCTGTCGCCCAGCAGCCGGCGCAGATGGGCGATGTTCTTGTGCACAGGACTGTCGCCATACAACGTGCTGCCCCAGCACTGTTGTAGCAACTCGTCGGCGCTGAGCACGTTGCCACGCGCGTTGCACAATGCAAGCAATACGTCCATCGTGCGCGGCTCCATCTGCCGCATGCCGTCGGCATTTTCGATCGTATTGGCGGATGGATCGACCAGCCAGGCGCCGAACTGGAAAACGGTTTTCACGATACTTTACCGGCAGGCGGAAGCAAAAACGCGTTCATCGGTTCTGTTTTCATAAATACAATAATTTGTATGCTACCACGGTTGCGGGGCCGAATAAAAGTAACTTTTTGCTATCGCTTTGGCTGTTACGTGAAGATACTTTCGGCCTTGGCGCGCCTGCGCTAACGTCGCCCGCATCATCCACGACCGGGCGCACCGCCATGCTTCATCCACTTTGCAGCCTGTGGCGACACGATCGCCGTGTCGCGTTCTATGAAGCAGGCGGCCATGCCGGGCCGTCGGGGCACAGCGGCGCGCGCAGCTTCCTCAACGCCGACGACGCGCTGCACTATCTGCGCTACTGGATGGGCGAACCGGGCGCGCGGGCAGAGCTGCAATGGGTGCTGCACAAGGCGTGTTCGTCGTCGGCCAGCGCGCGCGGCGGCGACGGCTGGCTTGCGGCGCTGGCGGCGCGCATCGCTGGCGGCGCCATCGTGGTGGTCGAGGAATTGCGCCGCCGCGCCGCGCCGGGACGGCTGGTGGCGCCAGGTGGCGCCGGGGCTGCGGCGGCGGCCACGGCGCAGGGACTGGCTGCCTTGCCGTTGCTGGCGTCGGTGCCGAAAGCGCCTGCCGTGGTGGCCTTGTTGCCGGTGTTGGAGGAGGTGCGTATCGAGGGCGCCGAGGTGCTGCCGGAGCTAGATCAGTCGCTTGAGCAGGTCGAGCTGTCCATCGCCAAATTCTCCGGCGCGTCGCTGTCGCTCGATCCGGCGCCCGACAAGGTCGGCGAGATCGCCGACGCCATGAGCACGGCGGCCGACGACGCCAAAAAAGCGCTGGCCGCGCTGTGAGCCGGGCTTCGCGATGAAAGTAATCACCGACAGCCTGACGGTGCTACCGCAAAGCGCCACGCGCATCGGCGCGGCCTTGCAAGAGGCGGCCGCGACGGTGGCCGACGAGAGCGGCCTGCTGGCGCAGGAGGTCACCGCCTGCGCCGCGTCGCTGGCCGACGACATGGCGGGGTTGCGCGAACAATTGGCCGGCTTGCCCGGCCTGCTCGATCCGGCGCCGGTGGTCGCCAGCTGCACAGCGGCCGTCGATGCCGCAGTGGCCGACCTGCGGCGTCTGGCCGGCGATGCCGGCGGCATTCCGGCGCGGCTGATGGAGCAGGCCGCGCGGGTGGAACCGGTCATCGGCGGTGCCCTGCAGGCGGCCGAGGCGTGCGGCAGCCTGTTGCCGTCGCTGGCGGCACTGGCACCCGACGTGCAAGCGCAGGTGGCGATCTTCAGTAGCGTGCCGCAGCGGGGCCAGGCGCTGGTGGCGCTGGCGCGTGGCAGCGTCGGCATCGTCGAGCGCTATGGCGGCGCCTTGTCGGCGTTGCCGGCGGCGGCCGGTGGTGGAGCCGGTGGTGGAGCCGGCGGCGTCGACGGCGCGGCGCAGCAGGCCACGCAACAAGCCGAAGCGCTGCGCAGCGACAGCCTGGCGCAGTTGGCGTCGCTGCGCGGCACGCTCGACGCTGATATCGGCGCGCTGCAGTCGCTGCTGGCGGAGACGAGCGCGCAGGCCAGCGGCGTGCTGCGCGGCGTCTCCGGCCTGATTCGCACAAAAAGCGCGGTGTTGCTGTCGCCGGTCGCCGCGCAGATTGATTACATCGACGGCGTCCACGCCGCGTTGACGCGGGAGGGCGCCGCCTGCGATGCCTTGTTCGACGACGGCGCGGCGCAACTGGGGCGGCTGGGCGAGCTGGTGTCGAAACCGCTGGGCGCGGCGCGCGCGCAAATCGACCAGATCCTGGACCGGCTGGCGGCGATGGCGGCCGACGTCGATGCGCTGATGCGCAAGGTGCTGGTGCCGCTCGACGCGCTCGACGCCCGGCTCCAGCGGGTGGCCGAGGCGCTGCGCAGGGTGGCCGACGTGATCCGCGAGGAGGTCGCGCAAGTGAAGAAGCTGCTGGCCGACCTCGACGCCGCCGTGAACGAGGCGATCGGCACGCTGGGCACGTTGCCGACCTACTTCGACAACGTGCGCGCCATGATCGCCGACGCGGTGGCGCTGATCAAGGACATCGCCGCGCGCATCCCGTCGTTCGTGGCGGCAGCCGAGGCGGCGCTCGACAGCGCGGCGAGCGAGATGGACCAGGCCGACGCGCTGTGCGACAACGCCATCACCATCTGCACCCGCTACATGATGCGCTCGATGCCGCTGATGATGGCGCGCACGCTGTTCGTCGGCATCAAGGCGATGGTGCCGGGCGTGAAGGCGACCATCACATCGGCGCGGCTCGCCGTCCGGCAGGCCGGCAAGCAGGCCGCCACGCTGATGGAACAGGCGGTGGCGGCGGTCGAGGCGCTAGATCCGGTGCTGGACCAGGCGCTGGAACAATTGAAGACGGCCATCGCCACGCTGACCGAACAGCTGACCGCGCTGCAGGCGGCGATGCGCGAAGTGGGCGTGTCGCTCGAGGCGGTGCCGCCGAAGATCGATGCGCAAATCGACGCCGCTTGCGCGAGCGCCGAAGCTGTCGTCAAGCAGGTGCGCGACGGTGCCGAGGGCTGTATCGACAAGATGCAGTGCAAGGAGCAGGTCGAAACTGTGCGGGCGAAGCTGTCGAAGCTGCTCGACGGGATGGCGGAAAAGATCGAGGCGCAGATCGAGGCGGGGGCTGCTCCGCTGCGTGACGCATTGATACAGGGGAAGGCACAGGTGCGCCAGGCTGTCTCCACCGCGACGGATGGCCTTGGACAAGTGGCGACCGGGATGCGCGAGGTGCATAGCCAGGCGCAGCGCTATCCCGAGCAGCTCGCCGGCGAGGTCGATGGCTTGCAGCCGCAGTTGCAATCGATGTCCGACGCCGCGCAACAACGCGCGCGCGAGGCCGGCGACGGCGTGCTGGCGCAAATCGACGCGGCGTCGCGCGGGATTTCCGGCGCGTCGTGGAGCGGTCTGGCGTCGGCGTTGCTGCCGCCGGGGCAGCTCGAAGCGCTGACTGGTGGCTTGCAGGCGTTGGGCGAACGCAGCGGCGCGGACTTGGCGCCGGCGGAGTTGGGGCAGGGCGTCGCCGACTGGCGGCAGAGCGCGCAACAACTTCAGGGACAGTGGACCGAGCGCTGCCAGCAGGGCGTCGATAGCGCGCGGCAGGGGCTGGCGGACGTGAACGATGCGGCAGATCAGGTGCGAAGCCAGGTGCAGCAGGCCGGCGACGCCATCGATGACGCCAGCGCGGTGACGGACGAGATATCGGCGTCGTTCGAGGCGATGCGGCGCGATAGCGAGGCGGCGATCTCGCAGGCCGAATCGACGCTGGCGGCCATGAACGAGACGTTGGAGCAAGCCAAGGCCGACGCGGAGAAGGTCGGCGACGACTACGCGGCGGCCAGCAAGGAGTTGCTGGCGGAAGTCGAATCGGTGGACGACGAGGCGATGGCGTTGGCGGACAAGGCGCGGCAAGCGGCCGACGCGGTGGAAGCGGAAATCGCCAAGGCCTCGGAGCAGGTGAACGCGGCGGTGGCCGACGCGCTGGCGCAGACCGAGGCGCTCAAGGACCAGGCGCAGGCGGGGTGCGATGCCGCCATGGTCGAGGTGCAGGCGGTGCAGGCGCAAGTGAATGCGGCACGCGTCGATGCGATCTCGGCGGAGGCCATCGTCGATGCTGAGGTGGTGAAGGAGGGCGGAGAGTCGGCGAAAAGTGAAGCCGTTTCGGCGCAGGAGAAGACACAGGCCGGAGCCGAGGCAGTTGCAGCGACACAGGCAGCGGCCGCTGCGCTTGCTGGTGCCGACGCGGCGGCCAACTCGCCGGGGCAAGCGGCGGAACAGGAAAAAGATGAGCCGCAGGCGACAACCCAGGATACGACAGCGGGGCAACAGACCCCAGCAGAGCGAGAAGGGGCGGCAGCTCAGGCTGGATCAGCAGCTCAGGCTGGATCAGCAGCTCAGGAGAAGGCCGCAGTTCAGGAAGCGGCTATCGGTCAAGAAACGAAAGCCGGTCATGAACAGGCGCCGACCACGGCGGATAGCCCGCCGCAGGAGAAAGCTGCGGATCGAGAGAAAGCGGCGGACCCAGGAGAACCTGCGTCTTCCGCGCCCGTTGAGGTTCAGTCCGAGACGCAGGCTCCGGCTCCGCTCGCCGGCGCGGACGCGGACGCACCGGAAGCCGTCGCCACCGGCGCAGTGGACGCGCAGCCTGTACCAGTCGCCGCTGCGGCGTCGTCGCCGGCGTCCGATTCGTCGCTCGCCAACCATGCAAAGGCGGCAGCCACCAAAGCCGCCAGCGGCCTGGAGGCGCTGAAAGACCACGCCTCGGCGATCAACCTATCCGAGGCGCATCTTTCGCCAGAAGACCTGCTGGCGCAAGCTGCGAAAGCGGCCGGCAAAGCCAAAGGCAAGCTCGCCGGTTTGCTGGACGACGCCGCCGACAATATCCCCGCCGGGACCGACACCGAAGCCATGCTTGCCAAGCTCGCCGAACAGGCGCGCCGCATCGCTTCGGCGCCGCCCGAGTAGCCACCAATGATACCCGCTGATACTTGTGTTACGCATCGGCGCAGTCCTACCATTCATCTCGTACCACGCGCTTTACAAAACATGTTGACGGTGTTTTCCGGTTCGTCGAAATGACCCGGACGGCCGTCGGTCCCGGTCAAAATTTCCAGTGAGGGTGTGATGTCAGACAGCTTGCAAAAATGGGTGGGACGGAATCGTCCGCCGCGCGTCCAGATTACCTACGATGTTGAAATCGGCGACGCCGTCGAAAAGAAAGAACTGCCACTGGTCGTTGGCCTGCTGGCCGATCTGTCCGGGCAGCCGCTGGTGGCGCCGCCGAAACTGAAAGCGCGCCGCCTGGTTGAAATCGACCGCGACAACTTTAACGAAGTGATGGCCAAGATCGCCCCGCGCCTGGACCTGTCGGTGCCCGACACGGCCGGCACCGAAGGCAGCAACCTGAAGATCGAGCTGAACTTCACCGAGATGGACCACTTCCATCCGGAATCGATCGTCAAGCAAGTGCCGCGCCTCGACAAGCTGTTGCAAGCGCGCCGCCAGCTGCGCGACCTGCTCGGCAAGCTCGACGGCAACGACGAGCTCGACTCGCTGCTCGAAAACATCGTGCAAAACACCGAAGAGCTCAAAACGCTCAAGTCCGGGGTCACGCCGGCCCAGCCGGGCGGCGACGAGGCCAAGGCCGCCGACGACGCCCCCGAGGCCGTCCCATCCTGATAGCGCACGCGCGCTGTTTCTCCACCATTTTAAAAGAGAGTTCAACCATGGCCAGCACACAAGCTGTTCAGAGCGATGCCAGCACCACCACCGAGGACGTCAGCCTCCTCGACCGCATCGTCAAGGAAGGAAAGATGGCTGTCGAGCCATCGCAAAACGTGTATGCCCGCGAGTTGCTGGGCCAGTTCGCCACGCAGATCCTCGACGAAGGCATGAAGAAGGCGCCCAACAAGGGCATCGTCGCCATGATCAACGAGCGCGTGGCGCAGATCGACAAGATCCTCAGCGACCAGGTCAACGCCATCATCCACGACG
>DASVTJ010000051.1:0-4755 GCA_036387635.1 Duganella sp. | reverse complement strand
CTGCCCGCACTGCCACGCGCTGGACCCGGCGCTGACCGCCTGGGTCAAGAAGCAAGGCGATAACATCGTCTTCAAGCGCACGCACATCTCGCGCACCAATACCGAGCTGCCGCAGCAGAAGATGTTCTACACGCTCGAAGCGATGGGCCTGATGAACGAGGCGATCAACGCCAAGATCTTCGCCGAGATGCACGTCAACCGCAATCGCATGAACCGCGACGAACTGGTATTCGACTTTATCGCCAAGCAAGGCATCGACCGCCAAAAGTTCATCGACACCTATCGCGGCATGGGCGTACAAGGCCGCGTGCGCAAAGCCACCGCGATGATGGATGCCTACGGCGTCGACTCGTGGCCGATGTTCGCCATCGACGGCAAATACGTGACGTCGCCATCGATGTCCGACGAAGGCGTCAAAGCCGCCAAGTCGGAAGCCGATCTGCACGCGCAAGGCCTGCAAGTGATGGACATCCTGGTCGCGAAAGCGAAAGCGGAAAAGAAGTAAGCATGTTTTTCAACGACGCGTTGATAGCCGCTGCCGCTGCCGCGGTGGCGGCCCGGCCTTCACTGGCGCCGGCATGAACGGTCGGCGCGTCTTTATCACCGGCGCCTCCAGCGGCATCGGCGCCGCGCTCGCGGCGCACTACGCGTCGCAAGGCGCCATCCTCGGGCTGCTGGCCCGGCGCGGCGAAGCGCTCGACAGCCTGATCGCATCCCTGCCCCGGCCTGGGGCCAACGAATCCGTCAACGATTCTGCTAAAGATTCGGCCAACCCCGCTTCACGATTTAAGGAGCACCGCGCCTACGCCGTCGACGTGCGCGACCACGCCGCCATCGCGGCCGCCGCGCGCGACTTCCTGGCCCACGCCGGCGGCATCGACGTCGTCATCGCCAACGCCGGCATCTCGGTCGGCACGCTGACCGAATTCGCCGAGGACATCGCGGTGTTCGAAGACATCATCGCCACCAACGTCATCGCCACCGCCGCGACCTTCGCGCCGTTCATCGCCGCGATGAAGGCGCAGCGCACGCCGGCGCGCCTGGTCGGCATCGGCAGCGTGGCCGGCATACGCGGGCTGCCCGGCGCCGAGGCGTACAGCGCCTCCAAGGCGGCGGTGATCAGCTATTGCGAATCGCTGCGGCTGGAGATGAAACCTTACGGTATCAAGGTCGTCACGCTTTGCCCGGGCTACATCGACACACCGATGACGAGGGTGAACCCGTACCCGATGCCGTTCCTGATGGCGCCGGAAAAATTCGCCGCCAAGGCCGCGCGCACCATCGCCGTCGGCGCCAGCTACGCCGTGATCCCATGGCAAATGGGCGTGGTCGCCAAGGCGCTACGCCTGATGCCGAACGCCGTCTACGACTTCGCCTTCTCCAGGGCGCCGCACAAATCGCGCAAGGCCGCACCATGACCGCTTCACCTGCGTCGATGTCGGCCGACGCCATCGCCGCCCGCTGCGCCAACAGCGCCACGCATGTCGCGATCGAAGTCGTCGCCGAAACCGGCTCCACCAACGTCGACCTGCTGGCCCGCCTCGATACGCTGGCCGGCCCGCTGCTGCGCATCGCCGGGAATCAGACCGCCGGCCGTGGCCGCGCCGGCCGCAGCTGGCTGTCGGCGCCCGGCGCGGCGTTGATGTTTTCGCTGGCGTGGCGCTTCAAAGGTCCGCTGCACCGCATGTCCGGCCTGCCGATGGCCGTTGGCGTGGCGCTGGCCGAAACCATCGCCTCGCTCGGCGTGCCGGTACAAATCAAGTGGCCGAACGACCTGCTGCGAGACGGTAAAAAGCTGGCCGGCATCCTGGTCGAGACCCAGGCCGACCGCAAGGATGACGACGGCGCCGTCTGGGCCGTCATCGGCGTCGGCATCAACCTGCTGATGCCCGACGAACTGGAACAGCAGATCGGCCGCGCGGTGGCCGCCGCGCCGTGGCTGGCGAAGATGGACCGCAATGAATTGATGGCCGCGCTGCTGAGCCGTCTGGCCGCCGTGCTGGCCGAATTCGACAACACCGGCTTCGCGCCGTTCGCCGAGCGCTGGAACCGGCTGCATGCCTGGCGGGGACAGGACGTGGTGATTCTGGACGCCGGTAAAGTGACGCAACAGGGCCGCGCCGCCGGCGTCGACGCCATCGGCCGCCTGATGCTCGATACCGACCAGGGACGGGTCGAGGTGCTGTCGGGCGACGTCTCGCTACGCCTGTCGACCGCTACGCCTTCAACCGTCCCCTCCTCTAACGGACTCTCATGATTTTACTGATCGACGCCGGCAACACCCGCGTCAAATGGGCGTTGACTGAAGCGGGCTCACAGCCCAACGCGCAGCCAGGCGCCTGGCTGGCGCATGGCGCCGTGGTCCACGCCGACCTGACACAGCTTGAATTGATCTGGAGCGAAGCGGTCGGCCGGCGCCCGGTCGAGCGCATCCTCGTCGCCAACGTGGCCGGCAACGCGTTGCGCGTCCACCTCGAATACGTGTTGCAGCGAACCTTCCCCGCCATGCCCATGGCGCAGGCGATCGGCTGGTTCGAGTCGCGTCCCGCGCTGGCCGGCCTGACCAACGGCTACCGCAATCCCGCGCAACTGGGCTGCGACAGGTTCGCCGCCGCCATCGCCGGCCACACCCTGGCGCCGGGGCGCGCCATCATCGTCGCCAACTGCGGCACCGCCACCACCATCGACGCCATCACCGCCGACGGCGTCTTCCTGGGCGGGATGATCCTGCCCGGCCTGGGGCTGATGGCCAGTTCGCTCGCGCGCAACACCGCGCAGTTGCCGCAAATTGCGCAAGACGGTAAGCTGCCTGACGGATTCGCCGACAATACCGACGACGCGATTCTGAGCGGCTGCCTGGCCGCGCAGAGCGGCGCCATCGAGCACGCGTTCGCGCGGCATGGCGCCGTGGAATGCATCATCTCCGGCGGCGCCGCGCCTTACATCGCGCCGATGCTCAAGGTGCCGCACCGTGTCGTCGAGAATATCGTCTTGATAGGGCTGCACGCCGCCGCCGGCGCTGGCGCCGCGTAGTGCGCCGCGCCATTTAAAAGCTACCGAGCCAATCGAGCCAACCGTATCAACCAAGGAAGCCTGTGCTGAAGTTTATTTTCTGGTCGCTGTTAGCCGTCAACGCCGCGCTGTTCGCGTATGGACAGGGCTATCTCGGTCATTTCAGCGGCAGCGAGCGCGAACCGGCGCGCCTTGGCAATCAGCTCAACGCCAGTCAGCTGAAGATCATCTCCGCCGAACAAGCGGGCCACACCCCGGTCGGCGCACCCGTGGGCGCGACCGCGCCGGATGCGGGCGGCACCGCCACTGCCGCTACTGCCCCTAATGCCGCCACTACGCCAACCGCCGCCACGGGCGCGCCGCCGGTGCTGGCCTGCGTGGAAATCGGCAGCTTCGTCATCGCCGACGCGCGCCGTTTCGAAACCCGTCTGGCGGCGTTGAATCTGGGCGACCGCCAAGCGCGCCGCAATTTGCCGGGCACCGAGATATCGAGTTACATCGTCAACATCCCGCCGATGGGCAGCAAGGAAGCCGCCGACAAAAAGGCCGCCGAGCTGCGCGGCCTGGGCGTGACCGATTACTTCGTCATGTCCGACAACTCGCCGATGCGCTGGGCGATTTCACTGGGCGTATTCAAAAGCGAGACCGCGGCGCAGAACCATCTGGCCGCGCTGGTCAAACAAGGCGTACGCACCGCGCGCGTCACGCCGCGCATGAGCGGCAGCAAGCTGCTCGCCTTCCAGTTCCGCGACGTCGACGCGCAATTGCGGGCCGATCTGGAAAAAATCCGCGCCGACTTCCCGAACACGCAAACCCACAACTGCCGCTAACCCGTTGGCGGTAGCAAAAGCTCGACGACATGTAGGGCGGATTAGCGAAGCGTAATCCGCCAAGAGCCGTCAATAGTCGCCAATAGCCGCCAATAGCGTGCGACTAGCGCTGCACCACGATCGGCTTAAGATTCAACGATGGCGGCAAGCCTTGCGCCGCCTGCAAAGCTTCGTCGCGGCTGGCGAACGGCCCGCCGTACAGACGATGCACCGACCCGCTCTGCACCACTTCCAGCGTCCCAAAACCGTTCCCGGTCAGCTTGCCGCGTATGGCTTCCGCGTTTTCCGTGCGCGCGTATGCGCCCAGTTGCAGGTAGTAGCCGCTGGCGACCGCCGCGCGATCGCCCAGCATCAGCGCCTCGATCTCCGGTGTCGCCGCCGGCGTGGCGGTTGCGGCGACCGCCGGCACGATGGCCGCTGCAACCATCGACGGCGCCGCAGTCGACGCCACGGTCGACACCACCGTCGGCGTCACCGAAACCGCCCCCGGTATCGCCTTCGACATCAGCACCAGCGGCTGCGGTGTCGTCGACACCTGCTTGCCGCCCTCGCCCGCGTACGACGACAACCGCGCCTCGGAGCGCGATTGCCCCTGCAACCTCGGCGCCTTGGTCCCCGATACACCTTCCCTGGTCGCCAACATGCGGTCGACCTCCTCCGGCAGGATGCGTTCGATTTTCAGTTCATGACTGCCCTTGCCCAGCAAACCCAGTTTCAGCGCCGCCGTGTACGATACGTCGATCGCGCGCTTGGCGTGGAACGGGCCACGGTCGTTGACCCGCACGACCACGGTCGCCCCGCTCACCATGTTCGACACGCGCGCATACGATGGAATCGGCAGCGTTGGATGCGCTGCGGTCATCTTGTACATATCGTACAGCTCACCGGACGACGTGCGCTGGCCGTGGAATTT
>DASVTJ010000050.1:0-2783 GCA_036387635.1 Duganella sp. | reverse complement strand
CCAGCTCGATACGGTCCTGTGGACGCTTCGGGCCTGCCAGCGATGGCGTGACGGTTGCCAGGTCCAGCGAGACGACGCGGGTGTAGTCGATCTCGCCTTCCTTCGGCACGCCGTACAGGTTCTGCGCCTTGAAGTAATTCTTGAACGCGTTGATTTCGTCTTCGGTGCGGCCGGTGCCTTCGAAGTATTCGACGGTGGCGTCATCGACCGGGAAAAAGCCCATCGTGGCGCCGTATTCCGGCGCCATGTTGGCGATGGTGGCGCGGTCGGTGACCGACAAGGTCTCGGTGCCTTCGCCGAAGAACTCGACGAACTTGCCGACGACTTTTTCTTTGCGCAGCAGCTCGGTGATGGTCAGCACCAGGTCGGTCGCGGTGCAGCCTTCGCGCAGCACGCCGGTCAGGTTGACGCCGATGACGTCCGGGGTCAGGAAGTAGACCGGCTGGCCCAGCATGCCGGCTTCGGCCTCGATGCCGCCCACGCCCCAGCCGACCACGCCGATGCCGTTGATCATGGTGGTGTGCGAGTCGGTGCCGACCAGCGAATCGGGGTAGTACACGCCTTCGCCGTTTTTATGCACGCCGCGCGCCAGATACTCAAGGTTGACCTGGTGGACGATGCCGAAGCCCGGTGGCACCACGCCGAACGTGTCGAACGCTTGCATGCCCCATTTCATGAACTGGTAGCGCTCGTTGTTGCGCGAGAATTCCAGCTTCATGTTCAGGTCCAGCGCGCCAGGCTCGCGGAAGTGGTCGATGGTGACCGAGTGGTCGACCACCAGGTCGACCGGCACCAATGGCTCGATTTTCTTGGCGTTGATGCCCATCTTGTGGGCGACGTTGCGCATCGCGGCCAGGTCGGCCAGCAGCGGCACGCCGGTGAAGTCCTGCAGCACCACGCGGGCGACGACGAACGGGATCTCGTCGGTGCGATCACCGGTCGGGCTCCAGTTGGCCAGCTGCTTGATGTGCTCTTCGGTGACTTTTTTACCGTCGCAGTTACGCAGCACGGATTCCAGCACAACGCGGATCGATACCGGCAGGCGGGAGATTTTGGTGCCCAGGCTCTTCTCCAGTGCAGGCAGCGAATAGAACTTCGCCTTCTTGCCCGAAATGTTGAAATCCTTAAGCGTGTTCAGAGTGTTGCGGGACATGACCTCTCCTTCAGTGGGTATCGTCTATTTATTGAAGTACAACGTTGTGCGAAGCGTGTGCAAAGCGCCCGTGCCGGCGCGCCCGTTTTGGAACCGTGCTGCGTTGTTAGTGGAACGTGGTAGTGGTGCTGGTCGGAATTGGTTGGGCGCCGTCGGTCGGCGCACCGGATGCTTTATCAATCGCTTTATCGGCCGGCGTTTCTACCGGTTTCAATTGCTCGGCGTTGCGGCATTCGTTGGCCAGCTGGCGGTTCAGCTTTGAATCGAGCAGCATGCCCTTGGCCGGAATACCGATCCAGATCAAGCCGTACAATTTGTTTTCAAAGCGCTGGGCGCCGGTGGTCGTACCCACGCGCGTCAGGCGGTGCAGGCGCTTCTTCCAGCGCAGCGCAATATGCGCTTCGTCATTAACGTTGGCGTAGACCGTGATTTTGTTGCCCAGTTCGCAATCGAATTCGGTGGTGGCCGAATCGGTGATCGACGGTTCGTCGGCTTCCTCGTCGGGCGCCTTTGGCGCTTGCTCGACCGGCTTGGCGGCGGCCTTCGATTTGGCGGACTTCTTGACGGCTTTTTTCGCCGGCGCTTTGGTCGTTTCAGCGGCAGCCGCTTGGGCGCCGGCGGCAACGGTCAGGGAGGCCAGCGCGAGGCTGCAGGCCATGAATAATTTGGAGATCGACATCAATTTGTTTCCAGTGGGTGGTCGGCGGGGCTGGCGTTCATCAGCGCGGCCACCGACTCGGGCAAGGTCAGCCCGGCCAGTTTGGCGCGCTGTAAAACGGTCCAATAATATCGGTAGCTGGCGCGGTCGTGCAAGCGTCCATTTTGTGCGATCGGCCCCCATTGCACGGCGGCCGCCTCCAGCAGGATGGCGGCGGCCTCGTTCACCTCGGACAGGCGCGGCGTGAAGGTCTTGATGATCTGCTTGATCTGGTTCGGGTGGATACTCCACATGCGCGTGTAGCCGAATTCGGCGGCGGCGCGCTGGGCGTCGTTGGCGGCGACGGCGGTGTCCTTGATCTCGGTGGTGACGTTATGCGACGCCACCTTGCCGTGCGCGTGGCAGGCCGCCGAGATTTCCAGCTTGGCGCGCACCACCAGCGGGTGCGTGAACTGGCCCGGCGTGCGCATGGCCGCGCCGGGAATGGCGCCGTAGTGCGCCGAGACGAAATCCATGATGCCGAACGACAGGCACTGCACCTGCGCGATGGCGGCGATGGCGTACGCCTCGCGCAGCGCGCCGTGGGTTTCGATCAGCACATGCACGGGAAGCGGGTTGTCCGCCGCGCGGCCGGCGTTGGCCGCGTGCTCGTTGATCAGCGCGATGGCGTCGATCACTTCCTGGGCGCCGTGCACCTTCGGCAGCACCAGATAGGCCAGGCGGAGGGCGGCGGCGCAGATGATTTCGACGTCCTGGGCGAAGAACGGGCTGCCGACATCGTGCACGCGGGCGCCGATGCGGTTGAATTTGTTGTCGTCGGAGTTCAGCAGTTCGGCCACCAGGCGCGCGTGGGCGGCCTCGTTGCCGGCGCTGGCGCCGTCCTCGCAGTCGAGCGTGATGTCGAACAGCGGACCAAGTTCTTGTTGCAGAGCGATCGATTTACGCATCAGCTTTTCGGAGCCGGCGTAGTGG
>DASVTJ010000049.1:0-1733 GCA_036387635.1 Duganella sp. | reverse complement strand
GACATCAGTGGCTTAACGAGGGTACACCCTGCAAGGACGCAGGCGGTTACAATGGCTGGCGATACAACCAACACGACATTCTATTCGATGCAGCCCTTCACAGCCCATCTCACAGCCCATCTCCACGACGAAGCCGCGACCGCCGCGCTGGGCGCGGCCCTGGCGCGCGCGCTGGCGCCGGGCCTGACAATATACCTGCACGGCGACCTTGGCGCCGGCAAAACCGCCCTCACCCGCGCGCTGCTGCACGCCGCCGGCCATGTCGGCACCGTCAAAAGCCCGACTTACACGTTGTCGGAACCATACCGCGTCACGCTCGGCGAACGCGCCGTCAATGTCATCCATTTCGACCTGTACCGCATGGGCAGCCCCGAGGAGTTCCTCGACGCCGGCTTCCGTGAAGACTTCAACGGAGACAATATCTGCATCGTCGAATGGCCCGAAAAGGCCGACCGCGTGCTGCCGCCGCCCGACATCAACCTGTATCTGACCGTGGCCGGCAACGGTCGTGATGTAGAATTGCAGGCGTCCACCGCCCTGGGTAACTCATGCCTTCAAAGCCTCAAATTCGCTCCCGACCTGTGAGCGGGGAATCCACGCCCGCCGCTGGCGCTGCCGCTGCTGTTTCACGGCGCACCGTCCTGAAGGCCGGCGCCACGCTGCTGCTGTCGGTGACGTCGCTGGGCGCGCCCTTGCGCGCCGCAGCCGCGCAAATCCTAGCCGTGCGCGTATGGCCGGCCGACGACTACACCCGCGTCACGCTGGAGAACGACGCCGTCCTCAAGGCCACCCACTTCATCGTCAAGGACCCGGAACGCATGGTGGTCGACATCGAAGGGCTGGAGCTGAACCCCACGCTCAAAGGCCTGGTCGCCAAGATCCAGTCCAACGACCCTTACATCAAGCAGGTGCGCGTGGGCCAGAACCGGCCCAACGTGGTGCGGCTGGTGTTCGACCTGAAGGAAGAGGTGCGCCCGCAGGTGTTCACCTTGCCGCCGGCCGGTAACTACAAAGACCGCCTGATCTTCGATCTGTATCCAATCAAGGAAGTCGATCCGATCGCCGCGATGATCGAAAAGGGCAACTGGTCGAGCGACGGCAAGCCCCCCGCCGATTCGGCGA
The DNA here is from genome assembly GCA_036387635.1 of Duganella sp. Classification (GTDB taxonomy): domain Bacteria; phylum Pseudomonadota; class Gammaproteobacteria; order Burkholderiales; family Burkholderiaceae_D; genus Rugamonas. The sequence goes on along the minus strand of DASVTJ010000049.1, from coordinate 611 downwards.
CGGCGGCCACCGGGAGCGTGCCGAAGGCCGACATGCCGCCGCTCAAACCGGGCGAGGCGGACATGGTGGCCAACGCGCCGCAAACGCCCAAGGCGCAGCTGGAGGCGCTCAAGCCGGACATGAAGGCCGAGCCGCGCGCCGAATTGCGCAATCAAGTCAGGGTCGCCGAGGCGCAAAGCCGTGCCGCCGAAAAATCCGACAAGGCCAGCAACGTGGTCAGGATGATCACCATCGCGCTCGATCCAGGTCATGGCGGCGAGGACCCCGGCGCCTCCGGCAAGAACGGCAGCAGGGAGAAGGACATCGTGCTGTCGATCGCCAAGCGGCTCAAGGCCAAGCTGGAGGAGTCGCCCAACATGCGGGTGATGCTAACGCGCGACGGCGATTACTTCGTCCCGCTCGGCAAGCGCGTGGAAAAGGCGCGCAAGGTGCAGGCCGACCTGTTCGTGTCGATCCACGCCGACGCCTTCGTGCAGCCATCGGCGCGCGGCTCGTCGGTGTTCGTGCTGTCGGAAAAAGGCGCCAGTTCGACGGCGGCGCGCTGGCTGGCGGACAAGGAAAACCAGGCCGACACCATCGGCGGCGTCAACGTCAAGAACCACGACCGCCAG
>DASVTJ010000048.1:0-2455 GCA_036387635.1 Duganella sp. | reverse complement strand
TGCAGATTGAGACCACGATGTCCGAACCGATTCGCTTTTACTTCCGTGGCGCAGTCCAGGAAATCTCCGGCGCCGCGCCGACCCGCACCGTGCTGCAGCATCTGCGCGAGGACCTGCACTGCACCGGCACCAAGGAAGGCTGCGCCGAAGGCGATTGCGGCGCCTGCACCGTCGTCATCGGCAGTCTGAACGCCAGCGGCCAGTTGGAAATGAAGTCCGTGAACTCCTGCATCCAGTTCGCGCCCACCTTGGACGGCAAGGCGCTGTTCACCGTCGAGGATTTGCAGCAGGCTGACGGCGCGCTGCACCCGGTGCAGCAGGCGATGGTCGAATGTCATGGCTCGCAGTGCGGCTTCTGCACGCCCGGTTTCGTCATGTCGTTGTGGGGGATGTACCTCGATAAGAACGGGCAGCCGGCGCAGCGCAAGGAAATCGACGACTGCCTGTCCGGTAACCTGTGCCGCTGCACCGGCTACCGCCCGATCATCGACGCCGCGCACCGCATGACGGAGCTGCCGAAGGTCGGCTTCGACCGCGAGGCGCTGGCGCGGCAGCTGCGCGGTTTGCGGCGCGAGGCCGGCGCCACTTACACGGCGCAAGGCCGGACCTTCCACGCACCGCGCACATTGGATGAACTGGTGGCCTTACGCGCCGCCCATCCAAAGGCAACGCTGCTGGCCGGTTCCACCGACGTCGGCCTGTGGGTCACCAAGCAAATGCGCGAGCTCGGCGACATCATCTATCTGGGTCACGTCGCCGCGCTGCAAACCATCGCAGAGAAGGACGGCATGCTGGAAATCGGCGCCGGCGTGTCGCTTGACGATGCTTACGCGGCCCTGGTCGAAAAGTATCCGTCGCAGCTGAGCGAGATGCGCCAGCGTTTCGCGTCTCTGCCGATCCGTAACGCCGGCACCTTGGGCGGCAACGTCGCCAACGGCTCGCCGATCGGCGATTCGATGCCGTGGATGATCGCGTTGGGCAGCGAGGTGGTCTTGCACAGCGAAGCCGGACAGCGCGTGCTGCCGCTGGAAGCGTTCTATCTCGATTATCAAAAAAAGGATATGCGGGCCGACGAATTCGTCGCCGCCGTGCGCGTGCCGCTGCTGCGCACCGGCACGGAATTTCGCACCGAGTTCCGCACCTATAAACTGGCCAAGCGCTTCGACCAGGATATATCCGCCGTCTGCGCGGCGTTCGCTTTCAAGCTCGATGGCGACGTGGTGGTCGACGCCCGCATCGCCTTCGGCGGCATGGCCGCCACGCCGCGCCGCGCCGCCCGCGCCGAGTCGTCGTTGACAGGCCTGCGCTGGAACGAGGCCAATCTGCGGGTGGCGATGGACATGCTGGCGCAGGACTTCGCGCCGCTGTCGGACATGCGCGCCTCCAGCTCCTACCGCATGCAGACGGCGCAAAACCTGCTGCGCCGCTTCTGGTTCGAAACGCGCGCCGAAGCGCCGCTTGCGGCCGATGCCGTCAACGCCTTCGCTTGCCGCGCTTGAAAGGAGCCGATATGAACCATCCCGCCGCTCCCGAATTGACTTCCGAACTTGACCAGGTCGCGCTGAACGCCGCCAAGGCCGCAGCCGCTCAGGCGTGGAAAGCCGTCGGCGTCGCCCGCCCGCATGAATCGGCCGAGCTGCATGTGCTGGGCCAGGCGACCTATACCGACGACATCCCCGAGCTGCAAGGCACGCTGCATGCGGCGCTGGGATTATCCGCAAAGGCGCACGCGCGCATCACCGCGATCGATCTGGCGCTGGTGCGCGCGTCGGCCGGCGTGGTGTCGGTCTACACCGCACAGGATATCGTCGGCACCAACGACTGCGGTCCGATCATCCACGACGACCCGATTTTCTGCGCGGGAGAGGTGATGTACGTCGGCCAGCCGCTGTTCATCGTCGTCGCCGATACGCACGACAACGCCCGTCGCGCCGCACGCCGCGCCGTCGTCGACTACGACGAGCTGCCGGCCATCTTCACGCCGCAGGAAGCCAAGGAAGCGCAATCGTACGTGCTACCGCCGATGCAGCTCAAACGCGGTGAATTCCAGAGCGCGTTCGACAAGGCGCCGCGCGTCGTCAAAGGACAGTTGTTCGTCGGCGGACAGGAACAGTTTTATCTGGAAGGCCAGATCGCCTACGCGATCCCGAAGGAAGACAACGGCATGCTAGTGCAGTGCTCGACGCAGCATCCGAGCGAGATGCAGCACGTGGTCGCGCATGCGCTGGGCGTGCACTCGCATAAGGTGCAGGTCGAGTGCCGCCGCATGGGCGGAGGCTTCGGCGGCAAAGAGTCGCAATCGGCGCTGTGGGCCGCTGCGGCAGGCATCGCCGCGGCAAAGCTGCGCCGGCCCGTCAAGCTGCGCGCCGACCGCGACGACGACATGCTCGTCACCGGCAAGCGCCACTGCTTCTTCTACGAATATGAAGTCGGCTACGACGACGACGGCAAAATC
>DASVTJ010000047.1:0-51748 GCA_036387635.1 Duganella sp. | reverse complement strand
TCGGAATGCTCAGTGAGCACATCAGCATGAGGATGATTTCTTCTTTGCTGCGTTTGCGGCGCGCCGACAGCCAGGCCAGCCGCCCGCCAAGCATATTCTCGATTTCTGGCATAAAAATGTGCGTTCGTCTCTTCGATTTTTTGTGTTTTTTATCCCGGCGCGTGCGCAGCCTCCTGCCCTGCCGCCTGCTCGATCGCCTCGCGCTTGGTGCTGCCGGCCGCGCGCAAATGATGCGCTACTTCAACAATCAGGATACCATGCCTGGAGATCAGTCCCGTCAACGCAGCCAGCCCAGCCTGGGTATAAATGTCAATCGACGCGAAACCGAGGAAAATAAACATCATCGCGCGGAACAGCTCCAACGGCACCGATACCAAAATGACCACGGGATCGCGAAACTCTCGATCGCACTTTTTACGGACGTGGTGTTTTTCAGTTGGCAGTGCCGCGCGCAAATAAAACCGGGCTTTGTCGCGATGACAAAGCCCGATCAGGACGGCGTGTAAAGAAAGAGTGTTGCGGATGGTGTCGCGGTCAGGCGAGCGCTGCGGCAACTACGCCATAGGCGCGATTAGCCTCGGTCAACGAGAATGCGGATGGACCATCGGCCAGCGCGTCGGTCGAGCGCTCGCTGCTGCGGTACGTGATCGGCAACTGGTAACGGCGGCGTTCGTCTTCGCTGATCTTGCCGTCGCTGTTGATGTCGGCGGCCGGATGATCCTTGCCGCTGACGCCGAGGACGCCATCTTCGCTCACACCGGGCAGTGGATCGGGCGACACCAGATTGACCGCTTCCACGCCATCGACGCCTTCCAGCCCAAAGTTGGCCTGGAAGATCTGGGTTTCAGGGCGCAGCTCCAGGCGTTTGAGGCCGTCGTCGAACTGGTTCAGCGCGTCCTTCACGCCCTCGTCGTCGGCCTCGGCGGCAACGTTGCCCGGCGCGCCGGCCTCGTCGCTTGCACCGATGGCGCCAATCGCATTGCTGGCGTCGGTCACCTGGCTGGTATCGATACCGGCCGGCGCGTTAAACCCGGGCAAGGACAAATACGCGGCGACCGACGCATGCAGGTCGGCACTGTCCAGATCGGCCGATGGAGCAGGCTTGTTGTATGGCTCGAGCGCGGCCTCCGCAACAGTAGCTGCGAAGCGGGTGGCGCCACCAATGGCATTTATCATAATCATCTTCGACTCCTGTTGGGAGATTCCTCACAGCATTATTCTACCGCTCTTTTTGACAAGAAGCACCATTTTTAGCGGCTTGCGGCAGTGTTATTGCATTTCCCTTGCGGAAATTTTCATTCTTTATCGGAAAAATTTATCACATTCTGCTTATCATAGTTTCTATTCATAGACGCAACTCGTACACCGCCGGCCGCTGTTGTTTTATTGGTCAGTCCAGCTTGCACGATTGGTAAGACCACCGTAGAATCGATCGCAGGAATTAGCAAAGTCATATCCCTGCTCCCTCCTAATACAGATTTTTGACCAACCGCGAGCTCGACGCTTCCTGCGTCCTCCCTGCGGTGGCACGGCATACGCGAGGTGTGCCGACTGGCGACCGGCAAAGACCGGCGTTGTTGACATCAATATCTGGAGACACAATGCACACCTCACTAAAACAAGCCGTGGCCGCCGCATGCTTTGCGCTGGCCGCCGGCGCCGCGTACGCGGGCGCCGATGCTTTCGATCCTCTATACAACGCCACGATCACCGCCAGTTACAACGGACAGCCCGGCGCCATGCTGGGCGTCGACCACCACTTCGCCGATGAAGCGGGCAGCAATGTCAGCGGACTCGATCCGGTCGAACCGGGCGCCGAATTCATCTCCGCCGACTACCTGCTGGCGTTCGACTTCGCGCGCGATGGCCGCCTGACCATCTTCAACAACGCCACCCTGCCCGCCGGCGCCTACAGCGCCACCTTCGACTTCGGCGCCACGCTGGCCGCGCCGATCGTCGGCTTCAGCGTGCTCGACGCGGGGCTCACCAGCGGCACGCCGGTGCTCAGCATCGTCAACGGCCACACCATCTCGATCGACTTGAGCGGCGTGGCGTGGAACGGCGACTTCAACGCGCTATCGACGATGATCACGCTGCAAGGCCCGGTGGCGGCGGTGCCGGAACCGGCCACCGCGTGGATGATGCTGGCCGGCCTGGCCGGCGTCGGCATGCTGGCGCGCCGCCGCACCACTTAGTAACCCGCCTACTTGTTCAAGGAGCTCCAAATGGAACTGACTCGTGTCAGGGCGGCGCTACGCCTGTCCTGTTCATTACCTGTGTTGTTATCGGTGTTCGCCGCGACCGCCGTTAGCGCCGCCGCCATCGATCCCGCACTGCAAACGGCGCCCGCCGACGGCTTTGCCGGCCAGGCCGGCGGCACCGTCGGCGGTTCGGCCGCCATCACATCGCAGATCTACACCGCCACCAATCGCGCGCAACTGCTGGCCGCATTGCGGCGCGGTGGCGTCAATCCGAAGATCGTCAAATTGGTCGGCACCATTGACATGAGCGAAGGCGTACCGTTCGCGAACACCGGCGACCAGGCCAGCCGGGGCCTGATCCGCCTGCCCAGTAACACCACGCTGATCGGCGATGGCGCCGGCGCCGGCATCGTCAACGGCCATATCGTCGTCTCCGGCGCCTCGCAAGTCATCATCCGCAACCTGAAGATCGTCAACCCATGCGACGTCGGCCCGGTCTGGGACCCGAACGACGGCGCCTTGGGCAACTGGAACTCGGCTTTCGACGCCATCGGCGTGACCGCCTCCGACCACGTCTGGGTCGATCACAACAGCTTCACCGACGGCGCCATGACCGACGACCTGCTGCCGATCGAAAACGGCCAGGTCAAGCAATGCCACGACGGCTCGCTCGACATCACCAAGGCATCCGACTTTGTGACGGTGTCGTACAACGTCTTCGGCCAGCACCGCAAAAACAACCTGATCGGCTCCAGCGACGGCGACACCGCCGACACCGGAAAGCTGCGCATCAGCTTCAGTAACAACGTGTTCCGCGATATCGTCAGCCGCTCGCCGCGCGTGCGCTATGGCCAGGTCCACATGTTCAACAACTACTTCGCCGGCAGCAAAGCTCATCCGGTCTACCCGCACGAGTACTCGATCGGCATCGGCCAGGCCTCGCAGGTCCTGTCGCACAATAACGTCTTCGATATCGCCGGCGCGGCCAGCGGCGACGCGGCCCGGCTAAGCTGCGACGACGTCGTCGAACCGATCGGCGGCACCGTACCCGGCGCCTTCAAGGACAGCGGATCGGCGCTCAATGGCAAGCCGCTGGCCGGTTGCTCGGTGCCGAACGGCGGCGTCTTCGCCGCGCCATACGCGTACGCGGCGCGGCCGCTGGCGCTGGTCAAGGCCAACGCGCTGGCGCAGGCCGGCGGCGGCAAACTGTCGACTGCCATCAAGGGCACCGGCGACGTCACGCCCGACACCACCGTCACGCTGAATTGCCCACCGTCCGGCCTGTACTTCTGCGACGACTTCCAGAACGGTGGCTCGGCCAACTGGAACCTGCTGCCGGTGGCAGGCGCCAACGGCAGCTTCAGCGTCAAGCCCGAGAGCATCGGCGCGACTAATTTGGTGATGCAGTACACGGCCGGCTCCACTGGCGGCGTGCTGGCGCTGATCAAACCGGCCGCGCTGGGCGCCGTGCCATCGGCAGACTACTACGTCGAGGCGCGCATCAAGCCGATGACCAACAGCACCACCGGCAACAAGCAGCTGTATCTGATCACGCGCTACAAGGACGCCGGCAACTGGTACGGCGGCGGCCTGAATGTACAAAACACCACCGCCAGCACGCAGGTGGAAATCGCCCGCATGCTCAACGCCACCTTGTCGCGACCGAAGCAGGTACGCAAGTCGATCCAGATGGACGCTCAGTTCTACACGGTGCGCTTTGAAATGATCGGCACTTCGCTGACCGTCTATCTGGACGGCGAATCGCTGGGCACCGTCACCGACGCCTCGTTCGCCGAGCGCGGACAGGTCGGCCTGTACACCACCAACAAATCGTTCCAGATCGACGACGTGCGCATCGGCGATCCGTCGCTCAAGCCCGCGCAGCTGACGCTCAATCCGGCGACGCTGAACTACATCGCCGAGGTGGGCGACGCGCCGCTGACGATCGACGTCAACGCCGTCAAGCCGGATGGCGCAGCCGATACCTTCAGCGCCAGTTCGACCAGGCCTGGCGTGGCGACGGTCGCCATCGACGCCGGCGGCAAAAAGCTGACGCTGACGCCCGTGGGCGCCGGCAGCGCCACCATCGTCGTCACCAGCGCATCGGACCCCACGCTGCAACGGACCATCGCCGCCGCCATCAGCCCGCGCTTCGAACAGCCAACGCAGGCCTATCCGCTGCAAGGCGCCACGCAACCCGTCGCGGCGGCCGCCAACGCCCATGTCGACGCCGCGCTCAAGCTGACCTTCGACAGTCCGCCCACGCTGGGCACCGGCGGCAGCATCCGCATCTTCCGCAAAAGCGACGATGCGCTGGTGGACGTGATCCGGCTGGTGAACGAAACGGACAGCCTCGGCTACGCCGGCCAGACGGCGGTCCGCAAGGTCAACACCACGCCGATCAGTATCGCCGGCAACACCATGACCATCAAACCGCACAGTAACAAGCTGGAATACGGCACCGAATACTACGTCGCCATTTCCAATGGCGTGTTCACCGGCGCCTCGCTGGGCGGCGTGCCGTTCATCGGCATCGGCAAGCTGGGTGACTGGTCGTTCACGACCCGCGCGGCCGGTCCGGCGCCGGGCGCGGCCAGCGTGACGGTGGGCGCGGCCGACGACGCCGATTTCGGCACCGTGCAGGCGGCGCTCAACTACGCGATGAAGGAGGTCGCGGCCGGCGATCCGCTGACCATTCGCGTGCGCAATGGCGTCTACACGGAGCTGCTGTACCTGCGTGGCAAAAACAACGTCACGCTGGTGGGCGAAAGCCGCGACGGCACCGTCATCCAGTACACCAACCACGATAGCCTGAACAGCGGCACTGGCGGCAGCCAGTCGCCGGACAGCGCGGCGATGTCCGGCGGCCGCTCGGTGATGCTGGTGGAGGCGGCCGACCTGCTGACGCTCGACACGCTGACGCTAAAAAATACGACGCTGCGCTCAGGCGCCATCTCGGCCCAAGCGGAGGCGATCTACTTCAACAGCGACAACCGCCGGCTGGTGGCGAAAAACGCCGCCTTCCACAGCGAGCAGGATACGCTGAACCTGAAAGGCTACGCGTGGTTCTACCGCAGCCTGGTGGCCGGCAACGTCGACTTTATCTGGGGCGGCAGCCGCGCGGCCTTGTTCGAGGAAAGCGAAATCCGCTCGCTGGGCGACACCACCAGCGCCACCGGCGGCGGCTACGTGCTCCAAGCACGCGTGCCCAACGCGGCCGACAAAGGCTTCGTGTTCCTGAACAGCCGCCTGACGCACGGCCCCGGCCCCGGCCCGCTGCACGGCGACGTTCCGGCCGGGGCCACCTATCTGGCGCGCAGCCCTGGCGGCACGGCCACGTGGGACAACATCGCCTTCATCAACACGCGCATGGACAACCACGTCGCGGCGGTCGGCTGGGCCGGCGCTGGCGTCAATGGCCAACCGGCGCCCAATCCGGTGACGCCGAATGCGGCCAGCGGCTGGCGCGAATACGGCACCACCAACCTGGCCGGCGATCCGGTCAACCTGGCGGCGCGGGTCGGCGGCTTCCAACTAAGCGCCTCGGACGTCGCAACCGGCTTCGCCAGCCGCGCGCTGGTGTTTTCCGCCTGGGCCGGTGGCGAAGGATGGGACCCGCAACCGTAAGGAGACTGTCACGGCGTCGTCACAAATTTGGGCTAGCATACCGGCGCGCATGATACGCTACGCCGCTGCACCGAAACACCCGCCCCCTCACCTGACGACGACCAACATGACAATGAAACTGTCCCTGCCCGCCCTCGCAATCGCGACCACCTGTTTAGTCCTGCAAACCGGCGCCAGCGCCGCGCCGGCCGCCACCATCTCCACCGCCGCCCAGCCCAAGCTGGTGGTGGTGCTGGTGGTCGACGGCCTGCCGAATGAACAGGTGCAGCGTTACCGCGACCAGTTTGGCGAGGGCGGTTTCCGCCGGCTGCTGGACCAGGGCGCGTCGTTCAGCAACGCGCACCAGGCGCACGGCGTAACCGTCACCGCGATCGGCCACAGCGCCGTGCTGACCGGCGCCTATCCTTACGTGCACGGCATCATCGGCAATAACTGGATCGATCCGGTCACCAAAAAATCGGTCTACTGCACCGAAGACACCGACTACACCTACATCGGCGAGCACACCGATCCAAGCGACGGCACCGCGCCGACCAAACTGCGGGTCGATACGCTGGGCGACCAGCTGCGCTACGCCACCGGCAACCGCAGCAAGGTGGTCGCCGTCTCCGGCAAGGATCGCGGCGCGATTCTGCTGGCCGGTAAGACCGGCACCGCCTACATGTACATGGAACAGAGCGGTAATTTCGCCAGCAGCACCTTCTATATGAAGGCGCATCCACAGTGGGTGCAAAGCTACCAGGCCGCCAAGCCGCAGGACGCCTACTACGGCAAGACCTGGTCGGCGCTGCTGCCGGAAGCGGCCTACGCCGGCGACGCCAGCGAGGAGCTGACGCCGGCCAAGCCGGGTGGCCACAACCGCCTGCCGTACACCTACTACAGCGAGAGCGGCAAGGTCGACGCGGGCTACTACACCGCGCTGAAAACCGGCCCGTATCTTGATCAATTGACGCTGGACTTCGCGCGCGCCGCCATCGAGGGCGAAAACCTCGGCCGCAATCCGGCCGGCGTGCCCGATCTGCTGGGCGTCAGCCTGTCGGCGCACGACTACGTCAACCACGCGTTCGGCCCGGAGAGCAAACTGTCGCACGACCATTTGCAGCGCGTCGACCGCATGCTGGCGCAGTTCTTCACGTATCTGGACAAGCGCGTCGGCATGGACAACGTGCTGGTGGTGCTGACCGCCGATCACGGCTTCGCCAACACCGCCGAGTTCTCGCAGTCGCAGCACCTGGACGCGCAGCGCATCAAGGGCGACCAGATGATGAAGGACATGGACAAGTATTTATCGGATAAATTCGGCGGCGCCAAGCTGCTGACAGCATGGTCGCTGCCGAACATCCATCTGGATTACGCGCAGATCGACAAGAGCGGCCTGCGTCGCGCCGACGTCGAAAACGCCGCCGCCCAGTTCCTGCTGCAGCAAAAAGGCATCGCCGACGTCTTCACCCGCACGCAGTTCGAGAGCGGCGCGGTGCAAGGCACGCGCATCGCCACGTTGATGCGCCGCGCCTGGAACCGCGAAGCGTCGGGCGACCTGATGGTGATCACCAAGCCATACTGGTACTTCGGCTACGGCGACACCGGCACCACCCACGGCTCGCCGTACGCGTACGACACCAACGTGCCGCTGCTGATGATGGGTAAAAAGTGGATCAAGCCTGGCCACTACGGCCAGTACGCCGAAGTGGTCGACATCGCGCCGACCCTGGCCAACATCCTGCGCGTGCGTCCGCCGGCCGGCGCCGAAGGCCGCGTGCTGACTGAAACGCTGCGCTAAACCCCGGGGTCAAGTCTGACATTCGGACACGGTCCCGGCAATAATTCGCTCCAACCGCTGACCTCGTGTCCGATTGTCAGACTTGACCCCCATGTTCTGCAAGCTCGGTGGGAATCGGCTAAAGTGGTCGCCTTTTTCTGACAAGGCCCACCATGACCGATACGCTCAAAAAGCCCACCTGGGCGCTGCTGGCACTTGCCGTCGGCGCCTTCGGCATCGGCACCACCGAATTCGCGCCGATGGGACTTCTGCCCGTCATCGCCGAAGGTGTCCACGTTTCCATTCCCAGCGCCGGCTTATTAATTAGCGCCTACGCGCTCGGCGTGATGGTCGGCGCCCCGATTATGACGCTGCTGCTGTCACGCCTTCGCGCCAAGAACGCGCTGCTGGTGCTGCTCTCCATTTTCGTGATCGGTAATCTGCTGTCGGCCATGGCGCCCGGCTACTGGACGCTGCTCGCCTCGCGCCTGGTCACCAGCCTGAATCACGGCGCCTTCTTCGGCATCGGCTCGGTGGTCGCCGCCAACCTGGTGGCGCCGGAAAAGCGCGCCAGCGCGGTAGCGACCATGTTCATGGGACTGACCATCGCCAATATCGGCGGCGTACCTGCCGCCACCTGGATCGGCCAGCAAATCGGCTGGCGCATGGCGTTCGGCGGCACCGCGACTCTGGGTCTGCTGGCGATGGCCGCGCTGGTCGTGGCGCTGCCTCGCGGCGAGGCCGGCGCCATGCCCGACATCCGCAAGGAATTGCGTGTGCTGATCCGGCCCACAGTTTTGATGGCGCTGGCGACCACCGTCATGGGCGCAGGCGCGATGTTCACGCTGTACACGTTCGTGGCGCCGGTATTGACCACGCTGACGGGCGCCTCGTCGCTGTTCATCACGCTGTCGCTGATGCTGATCGGCGTCGGCTTCACCATCGGCAACGGCATCGGCGGCAAGCTCGCCGACTGGTCGCTCGATGGCGCCACCAAGATCTTCCTGGCCGCGCTGGTGGTTGTGATGCTGGCGTTGCCGCTGCTGTTGACCAGCCATTGGGGCGCGATGATCGGCCTGACATTGTGGGGTGCGGCCGCCTTCGCGCTGGTGCCGCCGGTGCAGATACGCGTGATGCACGCGGCGGCGGAGGCGCCCGGCCTGGCGTCGTCGGTCAACGTCGGCGCCTTCAATCTGGGTAACGCGCTTGGCGCGGCGGTCGGCAGCGGTGTGATCTCGGCCGGTTTCGGCTACGCGGCGGTGCCGGTCGCCGGCGCCGTGCTGGCCGGCGCCGGGCTGCTGATGGTGTTCGCGGGGCGCGCGGTCAACAACGCGGCCGACGCCAAACAACCATCCAAGCGCGCCGCTTAATTCAGGCTGGCGAGGTACTGGTTCAAGTGCTCGAAGTTGAGCGGCTTGGAAAAATGGTGCGTGAAGCCGGCGGCCATCGCCTTGCGCGCGGAGTCGCCGTCCGCCGAACCGCTTAAGGCGATGATCGGCAGCGACTGCGTGCCGGGCATGCGGCGAATCGCGCGCACCGCGCCAAAACCATCCATCCACGGCATGCCCAGATCCATGATGATCGCGCGCGGCATCGCGTCGCGCACGGAGTCGCATGCTTCGTAACCGTTGTGCGCCGCCGAGGTTTCGTAACCGTGGCCTTGCAGCAGCGCCGACAGCGATTCAACCATGTCCACGTTATCGTCGACCACCAGAACTTGTTTTGCGCTTGCCATGTTTTGCCTCTTTATCTCGTTATTGAGCGGTTTTTAGGCCGATAAAGCCATCCTAACAATGCCCAAACGCAATGTATGTTCGCTAGCGTACTTACTGAAGACGGCCGATAAAAAGCGCTCGCCAGTGGAAGTGCTTCCAGTTTATAGTTCGACGTCACCTTTCCCACTGTCCCCTTACACCTCCACGACATGAACAAATTCGGTTTGCTGATCGCCTCCGGCGCTTTCGCCGTCACTGCCATTTCCCCGTCCTACGCCGCCAGCGCACCGCGCGCCACAACCGCCACCGGCGTGGTGCAAGGCACGCTGGAATCATCCGGCGTCACGTCGTATAAAGGCATACCGTTCGCCGCACCGCCGGTGGGCGATTTGCGCTGGAAGGCGCCGCAGCCGGCGGCAAAATGGAAAGGCGTGCGCAAGGCCGACCACTTCGGCCCGCGCGCGATGCAGCTGCCGCTGTTTAAGGACATGGTGTTCCGCTCCGACGGCGTGAGCGAGGATTGCCTGTACCTGAACGTCTGGACGCCGGCCAAATCGGGCGCCACGGCTGGCGCCAAGCTGCCGGTGCTGGTGTACTTCTACGGTGGCGGTTTCGCCGCCGGCGATGGTTCGGAGCCGCGCTACGACGGCGCCAGCATGGCCGCCAAAGGCATCGTCACGTTGACCGTCAACTATCGCCTCAACGTGTTCGGCTTCCTGGCGCATCCGGCGCTGACGGCCGAATCGCCCAACAAAGCGTCGGGTAACTACGGCTTGATGGACCAGGCGGCGGCGCTGAGATGGGTCAAGGAGAATATTGCGGCGTTCGGCGGCGACCCGTCGCGCGTGACCATCGCCGGCGAATCGGCCGGCTCCTGGTCGGTCAGCGCGCAGATGATCACGCCGCTATCGAAGGGCCTGATCGCCGGCGCCATCGGCGAAAGCGGCTCGCTGCTCGGCCTCAATCCGCCGCCGCAGTTGGCCGAAGCCGAAAAGACCGGCGCAGCCTTCGCTGAAAAAGCCGGCGCCTCGACGCTGGCCGCGCTGCGCGCCCTGCCGGCGAAGCGATTGATGGAAGTGCTTGCGGAACCCGGCGCGCCGTGGTTCAGCGCCACGCAGGATGGCTATGTGCTGCCAAAGTCGCCAAGCGCGATGTATGCCAACGGCGACCAGGCCAAGGTGCCGCTGCTGGCAGGCTGGAACTCGCAGGAAGGCCACTACAAACAAGTGCTGGGCGACGCCGAGCCGACGGCCGCCAACTTCACGGCGGCGCTGCAAAAAATCTACGGCGAGCAGGCCGGCGCCGCGCAAGCGGCTTACTCCGGCGATGTCACGCAAGCCGCGACCGACCTGGCCAGCGACCGCTTCATCGCCTACGGCACCTGGAAGTGGATCGACACGCACGCGCGTACCAGCGGCCAGCCGGTGTATCGTTATTACTACAGCCGCGCGCGTCCTGGCGACACCGGCGCCGCCCACTCGGCCGAAATCGATTACGCGATGGGCAACCTGAATGCCAATAAAGTCTATGCATGGACCGACGAGGACCGGGCGCTGTCGGCGCAGATGCAGGGCTACTTCGCAAACTTCATCAAGACCGGCAATCCGAATGGCGCCGGCCTGCCGGAATGGCCGCAAGCCAGTGCCGGCAACGGTTCGCGCCTGATGCATCTGGATGCGACGTCGCGCGCGGTGACCGCCACCGACGACGCCCACTTCCAGTTCCAGGATGCGCAAGCGGCGAAAAATAAATAACCAATAGTTGACCAGACGGCGGCGCCTCCCCGGCCGCCGCCCCGGTTTATGAAAATAGTATAAACCGTATCATCGATTGTATTTTATTGTATCCGCCGGTAAAGCTTTGCAAACTTCCTATACACTAGTTCCTTTTCTTTTGGCAAAGATCAGGAATACAGAATATGCGCAAAACATTCGGCTTCGTCGCCATGTGCTTTACGGTTTCCGCGTTCGCGGCGGAACCTTTCGATGACAAGTTCCGCCAGCTGGACGAAGTCCTCCCCTCCGCCAACACCTACCGCACCGCCTCCGGCGCCCCCGGCACGGCCTACTGGCAGCAGCGCGCGGACTACACCATCCGCGCCACGCTGGACGAAGCCAAACGCGCCCTCACCGGCAGCGAGCAAATCCGCTACCACAACAAGTCGCCCGATACGCTGAGCTATCTGTGGGTGCAGCTGGACCAGAACATCTACAAGAAGGATTCCGACGCGCGCATGATGTTGACGCAGCCGTCGCGCGAAGCATGGGCCAAGCCGCCTTCGCAGGATGAGAGCTTCAAGTTCGAAGGCCTGCGCGGCGTGCTGGCCGCCGGCGAGTTCGATGGCGGCTTCAAGATCAAGAGCGTGACCACCGGCGGCCAGCCGCTGAAGTACACCATCAACCGCACGATGATGCGCATCGACCTGCCGACGCCATTGAAGCCCGGTCAGAGCTACTCGTTCAACATCGACTGGTCCTACAATATCAACGAGCAGAAGGTGCTCGGCGGCCGCTCGGGCTACGAGAGCTTCGACGAAGACAAGAACGACCTGTTTGAAATCGCCCAGTGGTTCCCGCGCATGGCGGCCTACTACGACGTGGCGGGCTGGCAGCACAAGCAGTTCCTCGGCGCCGGCGAGTTCACGCTGGAATTCGGCGACTACGACGTCCAGCTGACGGTGCCGGCCGACCACGTGGTGGCCTCCACCGGCGACCTGCAAAATCCGGGCGAGGTATTGAGCGCGGCGCAGCGCGACCGTCTGGCCAAGGCGAAGACCGCAACCAAGCCGGTGCTGATCGTCACGCAGGAAGAAGCGGAGAAAGCCGAGAAGTCGGTGAGCACCGCGACCAAGACCTGGCACTACAAGGCCAACAACGTGCGCGACTTCGCGTGGGCGTCGAGCCGCAAATTCATCTGGGACGCGCAAGGCTACAAAAAAGACGGCACCAACGTCATGGCGATGTCCTACTATCCGAAGGAAGGCAATCCGCTCTGGGGCCAGTACAGCACCCAGGCGATCATCCACACCATCGAGCAGTACAACAAGTTCAGTTTCGACTACCCGTATCCGGCGGCGATCTCGGTCAATGGTCCGGTGGGCGGCATGGAATACCCGATGATCTCGTTCAACGGTCCGCGTCCTTCCAAGGACAAGAAGACCGGCGCGCTGACCTGGTCGCAGCAGACCAAGTATGGCCTGATCGGCGTGATCATCCACGAGGTGGGCCACAACTACTACCCGATGATCATCAACTCGGACGAGCGCCAGTGGACCTGGATGGACGAGGGCCTGAACACCTTCGTGCAGTATCTGGCCGAGCAGGCGTGGGAACAAAACTATCCGTCGCGCCGCGGCGAAGCGCGCAACATCGTCGACTATATGCGCAGCCGGAACCAGGTGCCGATCATGACCAATTCGGAGTCGCTGCTGCAGTTCGGGAACAACGCCTACGCCAAGCCGGCCACCGCACTAAATATCCTGCGCGAGACCATCCTCGGGCGCGAGCTGTTCGACTACGCGTTCAAGGAGTACGCCAACCGCTGGAAGTTCAAACGTCCCACCCCGGCGGACTTCTTCCGCACCATGGAAGACGCCTCGGGCACCGATCTTGACTGGTTCTGGCGCGGCTGGTTTTACACCACCGACGCGGTGGACATCAGTGTCGACGGCATCAGCGAATACGGCGTGAACACCCAGGATCCGGAGAAGGAAAAGGCCTGGAAAAAGGCGCAGAAGGCAGCGCAGCCGATTTCCGTTTCGGAGCAGCGCAACAAGTCGATGCCGAAGCGCCTGGACAGCCATCCGGAGCTGAAGGACTTCTACAACGAGCATGACGAGTTCACGGTCACCAACAAGGACCGCAACAACTACGCCAAGGCGGTGGAAAAACTGGAACCGTGGGAGAAGAAGCTGCTCGACCAGGGCAAGCATATGTATCTGGTGGACTTCTCGAACATCGGCGGCTTGGTCATGCCGCTGGTATTGGAGATCGAACTCAAAAGCGGCAAGAAGTACATCGAACGGGTGCCGGCCGAGGTATGGCGCTATTCGCCGAAGAAGATCACCAAGTTGATCGTCACCGACGAGCCGATGGTGGGCCTGACGCAGGACCCGTACTGGGAAACGGCCGACATCGACACCAGCAACAACGCCTGGCCGCGCAAGCTGACGCAGTCGCGCGTGGAGCTGTTCAAGACCGAGCGTGACCGCAATAACCTGATGCGCGACTTTAATACCCCGTTGAAGACCAAGGACGACAAAGCCAAGGGCAACACCGACGACAAGGACGCCGAGGAAGAATGATGCCGCGCGTTTTACGTCGCAATGTGCTGAGCCGCGTCTTGCGCCTGCTTCCCGCCGCCATGCTGGCTTTTGCCAGCGCGGCGGCGGGCGCCCATAATTTTCACATGGGCATAGCGGACATCAGCTACAACGAGCGCACCGGTAACACGGAGATCGTGCACACTTACACGTCGCACGATCTCTCCACGCTGCTCACCAATCTGTATGGCCGCGGTTTCGATCTGGGCCGGCCGGACAGCGAACCACTGCTACGCCGCTACGTCGAAAAGCAGTTCTATCTTGCAGGGCCGGACAAACAGCGCCTGCCGCTGCAATGGATCGGCGTCAAGGCCGACGCGGACAGCGTCGTCATCTTCCAGGAGATCGCCGGCACAAGACTGCAACCCGGCACTCGCATTCACAACGCGCTGCTGATAGACTTCCTGCCTTCGCAAAAGAACACAGTGAACCTGCAAACCGATGGCACCGTCCAAACCCTCATCTTCGATCAAGGCAGCATCGATCAAACCGCCCGCTAGGCGGCTACCCCTTTCCTCCCTGGCCGTGGCCTTGGCTACTATGCTGCACCAGTTGCCGGTCCACGCTGACGACCTGCTGCAACGCGTGACCGTCGACGGCTCGCGCGCCAACCAGCTTGGCCTGGCCGATGCGGCCAGCGCCGGCAGCGTGTCGCAACAGGAGCTGGCCGCGCGCACCGTCTACCGCCCCGGCGAGCTGCTGGAGGCCACGCCGGGCCTGATCGTCAGCCAGCATAGCGGCGAAGGGAAAGCCAATCAGTTTTATCTGCGCGGTTTCAATCTGGACCACGGCACCGACCTGCGCACGACGGTCGACGACATGCCGGTCAATCAGCGCAGCCACGCGCATGGCCAGGGCTGGACCGACCTCAATTTCCTGATGCCGGAACTGGCCGTGCGCCTCGATTACAAAAAAGGCCCGTACTCCGCCGAGAATGGCGACTTCGCATCCGCCGGCGCGGCGTCGGTGGTGTACGCCAACCGGCTCACGCAGGGAGTGGCCAGCGTATCGGCCGGCCAGAACGGCTACGGCCGCGCGCTGGTTGCGGACTCGGTCGACCTGCCGCGCGGCAGCCTGCTGTTCGCGCTGGAAGTGCTGCACAACGACGGCCCCTTCGACAATGGGGACAACTACCAGAAGCTGAACGCGGTGCTGCGCTACAGCGAGGGCTATGCCAACAACGGCTTCAACGTCAGCTTGATGGCGTATCGCGCCGACTGGAACGCGACCGATCAGATCCCACTGCGCGCCATCCAGGACGGCCAGATCGGCCGCTATGGCGCCATCGACACCACCGATGGCGGCAGCGCGCACCGCTACAGCCTTTCGGGCGCCTGGCGCCGCACGACCGAGGACAGCGCGTCCAAGGTCAACGCCTACATCATCGGCAACCGGCTGGACCTGTTCTCCAACTTCACCTACTTCATGGACGACCCGCTGCGCGGCGACCAGTTCGCGCAGCCGGACAAACGCGTAACCAGCGGCCTGAATGCGAGCCACAGCTGGCACCAGCACGGCGGCAGCTGGAACAGCGAAACCACCGTCGGCGTGCAACTGCAAAACGATAACATCTTCAATGGCCTGTACAACACGCAGGCGCGCCAACGCGTATCGACCACGCGCGAAGACCATATCGTCGAATCGAGCGCCGGACTGTTTGTCGAAAACAGCACGCGCTGGAATGACGATTGGCGCACCGTGGCCGGCGCGCGGGTGGACAGTTACCGCTTCGACGTGCGCAGCGATCTGGCGGCCAATTCCGGCAAGGCCAACGACCATCTAGTCAGTCCGAGTCTGAGCCTGATCTACGGACCATGGAAGACGGCGGAGCTGTACGCCAACATCGGCAGCGGCTTCCATAGCAACGACGCGCGCGGCGCCACCATCAGCATCGACCCGAAGACCGGCTTTGCCACCGACAAGGTCACGCCGCTGGTACGCTCGCGCGGCATGGAACTGGGTGCACGCAGCACCTGGCTGCCGGGCCTGCAATCGTCGCTGTCGCTGTACCGTCTGGATTTCGATTCCGAGCTGACCTTCGTCGGCGACGCCGGCACCACCGAGGCGGGTCCGCCGAGCCGCCGCTACGGCGTGGAATTCTCGAATTACTACAAGCCGCTGAAGTGGCTGTCGGTCGACTTGGACCTGGCCTACGCACGCGCGCGCACCCGAGGCGATACACCCGATGGCAACCGCATTGCGGGTGCAATCGAAGGCACCGGCCAACTGGCGGTGACGGTCGATGACGGCGGACCGTTTTCAGGTTCGCTGAAGCTGCGCTACTTCGGCCCGCGTCCGCTGATCGAAGACAACAGCGTACGCTCCAATGCCAGCCTGACGTTGAACGGCCGGCTGGGCTGGAAGATTGCGCGGGACCTGTCGCTGGAGCTGGAGGCGTTCAACCTGACGAACCGCCGCGATTCCGCCATCGACTACTACTACGCCTCGCAGCTGAAGGGCGAAGCGGCGCCGACGACCGACATCCACTTCCACCCGATCGAATCGCGCTCGCTGCGGGCGACACTGATCAAAACCTTCTGACGCGGGACATCAGCCGGCGCGCTCGTTCAGCATCTTGAACCCGCGCTGGTGCCATACCGGATAGGCCGGCGCAACGTCGCTGGCCGCTTCCAGCAGCGCGTTTTGTTCCGCGCTCAGGCGCCAGCCGGTGGCGCCGATGTTGTCGATCAGTTGCTGCTCGTCACGCGCGCCGATGATGACGCTGGAAATGGTCTTTTTACCGAGCAGCCAGTTCAGCGCCACCTGCGGCACCGTCTTGCCGGTTTGCTCGGCCACCACGTCCAGCGCCTCGACGATGCGGAACAGGCGCTCCTCGTCGTAATGCGGGCCGGTGCCGGCGATGTCGTGCGCGCGCGTGCCCGGCTTGGCCGGCTGCCCGCGCCGGATCTTGCCGGTCAATTTACCCCAGCCCAGCGGGCTCCAGACCATCGCGCCGATGCCCTGGTCCTCGGCCAGCGGCGCCAGCTCCCATTCGTAATCGCGGTTCAGCAGCGAGTAGTAGATCTGGTGCGCGACGTGGCGCGGATAGCCGTAGCGCTCCGACACCGCCAGCGATTTCATCATGTGCCAGCCGGAGAAATTCGAACCGCCGATGTAACGCACCTTGCCGTCCCGGACCAGCTGGTCGAGCGTGGACAGCGTCTCTTCCACCGGCGTGTTGTAGTCCTGGCCGTGCAGTTGCAGCAGGTCGATATGGTCGACGCCGAGGCGGTGCAGGCTTTTGTCGACCGCTTCGATCAAATGTTGACGCGACGAGCCAAAGTCGTTGGCGCCGTCGCCGGTGGGGAAAGTGACTTTGGTGGAGATGAGCAGCCGATTGCGCTTGCCTTTGATGGCCTGGCCGAGCACCTCCTCCGCCAAGCCGTCCGAATAGACGTCGGCGGTGTCGAACATCGATACGCCGTGTTCCAGGCAGATATCGATCAAGCGCGACGCGCCGCCCGCGTCGGTGCTGCCCCAAGCTTTGAAGAAGTCGTTGCCACCTCCAAAAGTAGCCGTGCCAAAGCTCAGTTCAGGCACGCGCAGGCCTGATTTTCCCAGACGATTATGATCCATTGACAGCCTCCAGAAAGTAAAAAACGCGCCACGGGAGCGTGGCGCGTCGGTCTCTGGATTGTAGCGCGGACTAAAAAAGCGCGGCGGACGCTAACTGGACGCTAATTGGACGCTAACTCGCAGTCAGCGCGGCCGGCGCTCCATCAGAACTCTTCCCACTCCCCGCTGGACGTCGCCGCCGCAGTGGTCTTCTGCTTTGGAGCAGCGGCCAACGGCTTCGGCGCCGGCTTCGCGGCAGTCTTCGGACGAGCGGTTTTCGGCAACGCAGCCACGGCGCTGCCGCGTGCGGCCGGACGGGTCGGACGGGCCGGCGGCGCATAGCTCGCTTGCGGCGCGCCGATGGTAAAGGCGCTGACCACTTGCTCCAGCGCGTCGGCCTGGTCGCGCAGGGTTTGCGCTGCCGCCGCCGTCTGTTCCACCAGGGCGGAGTTCTGCTGCGTGGTTTCGTCCATCTGCGTGATCGACTGGTGCACCTGGGCGATGCCGTCGTTCTGCTCCTGGGTCGCGGCGCTGATCTCGCCGACGATGTCGGTCACCTGCTTGATGCTGGCGACGACTTCGTTCATCGTCGAACCGGCCTGCTCGACCAGCTTGGTGCCGGAGCCGACTTTCTCGACCGAGTCGTCGATCAGCGCCTTGATCTCCTTGGCGGCGGCGGCCGAGCGCTGTGCCAGGTTGCGCACCTCGGTCGCCACGACCGCGAAACCGCGACCCTGTTCACCGGCGCGCGCCGCTTCGACCGCCGCGTTCAGGGCCAGGATGTTGGTCTGGAAGGCGATACCGTCGATGACCGAAATGATGTCGACGATCTTGCGCGACGATTCGTTGATCGAACCCATGGTCACCACGACCTGCTCGACCACAGTGCCGCCTTGCGCCGCCACGTCCGACGCCGACCGCGCCAGCTGGTTGGCCTGGCGCGCGTTGTCGGCGTTCTGGCCGACGGTGGACGTCAACTGCTCCATGCTGGCGGCGGTTTCCTCCAGCGAGGCGGCCTGCGACGAAGTGCGGTTCGACAGGTCGCCGGTGCCCGACGCGATCTGCTGCGAAGCGGTACCGACCGCGCTGGTGGCGGAGCGCACGGTGTCGATAACGCCGGCGATCCGCTCCAGCAGTTTGTTGAAGGCGACCGCCGTGTGGCCGATTTCGTCCATGCGTTGGACCGGGATCTTCTGCGTCAGGTCCAGCGACTGGCTGACGTTGACCAGCGTGCTGCGGATGCTTTCCAGGCTGTTCTTGATGATGCTGTACAGTTGCCAGGCCAGCGCGCCGGTCACCAGCAGGCCAAGCACGATCACCGACAACATCAGGCGGAAAGCGAACGAGTAGGCGGCCGTGCTCTCGACGCGGATATCTTCAATCAGCTTGTTGTTATAGGCGATATGGTCGTCGAACCCTTTTTTGAGCGCGCCGGCGGTCAGCGCCAGTGGCGTTCCGGCCAACAGCGTGGCGCGCACCGCGTCCATGTCGCCGGCGTGGGCGCCGGCCAAGAACGGAATCAGCGCCTGGCGATAGGCCGCCATGTTGGCCTTGTCGGCCTCCAGCATCTTACGGTCGGTGTCGTCGAAGATGCGCTCTTTTTCGTAGGTCGAAATGACCGTATCGAACTTTGTGTGGGAGTCGTTGTAAGCCTTGTCCAGTGCCGTTTTATCGGTGAGGTTGGAGAACACCGACAGGCGGTAGCCGGCCAGACGGCTGTCTGCGACGTAGCCTTTGGCCTCGTTCAGGCCTGCGATACTGGGGATCAAACGGGTTTGCACCATGTCCAGCCGCGCTTGGGCGCGCGACAGCTGATTCAACCCGGTGAAGCCGACGAAGATCAGCGCCAGTAGCGCCAATGACAGCGTCAAGATCAAGCGCTTTGTAATTGTCATGGTGACTTATCTCATAAAAGTGTTAAAGGGTTCGACCATTACCCGGCCACATTCGAGTATAGCGGGAACCTTGTTACCGCAAGACAACTATGACGATATTTACGTTGCGCTGCAACCAAAACGCAACGCATGCATCGACTAAGTGAGGCAGTCAGTTGCGCTTGATGCAAGGAAGATTGGTTAAACCACTACAAAGCCATGCGTGGCATCGCGCCCGAGCTGCTCGACCAGCCCGAATTCCCAATCGAGGTAAGCCTGCATGGCCTCCGACTGATTGTCGGTACCCTCATACGGCCGGCGATAGCGGTCGATCAGCGGCGACGCCAGGCGGGTCGGCCCCTCTTCCAGCGGCTGCCCGGCGGCGGCCCAGGCGGCGGTGCCACCGGTGAGCACATGGATCGGAAGATCGGTCAGCGCCCGCAGATCGCCCGCCACGTAACGCGCCAGCAGGCTGCTGCCGCACGTGAGCACGAAGCGTTTGGCGCCCGGCGCAAGTTTCGACACGACCGCCGGCAGCTCGGAGCGCAGCGCGAACCAAGCGCCCGCGATATGGCGCTTTTGGTAATTCACGCCGGAGGTGAAGTCCAGCACCACCGTCTCCGCCGGCGCGTCGGCGAGCCACCGCGCCAGCGCGTCGCTGCCGATCTCGCGCACCTCGGGATGCGGCGGCAGTTCGTCGGACCACGGCGCGGTGACATTGAAGTCGGATGCCCGCAGGCCGTCGACCACGTACACCTCGTGGTTCATCTGCGCCAGCCAGTGCGCGGTCAGGTTGGCGCGTACGCGGTCGCTGTCGGCCAGCACAATGCGGGCGCCGCGCACCGGCGCGAATTGTTCGGTTTCCTGTACCAGTTGGCCACCCGGAGCGGAGCGGAAGCCGGCCAGACGTCCAACGCGGTATTCAACCGGGCTGCGTACGTCGAACAGGTAGATGGTGCGGGCGGCATCGGCACGCAGCCGTTCGAGCGACGCGTGGTCGAGGCGCCGCACGCCGGTGCGATCGGCGAGTGCCCTGGCGTTGGCGGCGGCGGTCCGCCGGCCGGTTTCGGTCGCTTCAGGGTAGCCGCGCGACTGTCCGTGCTCGAGCTTCTGCCGTGCCAGGGTCCAGCCGATGGTACCGTTGCGCAGCGCAGCAACCGGATTGGGAATTCCGGCATTAATCAGCGATTGCGTGCCGATGATGCTGCGGGTGCGGCCGGCGCAGTTGACGATGATTTGTGTCTTCGGGTTTGGCGCCAGCGCGTGCGCGCGCAGCGCCAGCTCGGCGCCGGGAACGCTGACACTGCCCGGAATGCTCATGGTCTGGTATTCCTCGTAGCGGCGCGCGTCGAGGATGACGATGTCGGCGCCGGCCTCGATCAGCGCATTGACTTCGGGCGCCGACAGCGATGGCGTGTGGCGCTTCGCTTCCACCAGTTCACCGAAGGCCTTGCTGGGCACATTCACGTCGCGGAACAACTCGCCGCCGGCGGCCTGCCAGCCGGCGACGCCGCCCGCCAGCAGCGAAACGTCGCTATAACCTATTTGGCGCAGCCGGCTGGCGGCCGATACCGCCAGGCCTTCGCCGCCGTCCAGCACCACGATCGGCACATCGCGGCGCGGCAGCTTGGTGTAGGCGTCGAGTTCGATGCGGCCGTACGGCAGATTGGCGGCGAACAGCGGATGCGCCTGCGCGTGCGGATCTTCTTCGCGCACGTCGAGCAGCGCGATCTCGCGGCGCGCCAGCAGCTCGTCGCGCACTTGTCGGGGGCTGCGGTAAGGGAAGCCAAGCAGGCCGGTTTGCGGCAGATTTTTTGTCATGGGATTTGTACTCTCTGGACTTTATGAATACGCTGATTTCGGGACCGCTCAGGCGGCATTGGCGTAGCCGGAACGGAACGGCTTGGCCGCGCCTTCCGGCGTGAACACGCTGCGGTCCACGGCGCCGATGTCGGCGCCATAGACGTGGATGCCGACCGAGATGCGGTCGTCGTAGGCATTGAAGACTTGGTGGATATCACCGAGCGTCGGCGACACGGCGGTGACCACACCGGTTTCCAGCCGCTGCGGCTCGCCCGCCTTTTCGAGCCGGCCGTCGGCACGCCGCCGGTAGTGCTGCGAGATCTCCGCGCCGCGCAACAGGCCGATCAGACCCCACACCGTGTGGTCGTGAATCGGTGTCGATTGGCCAGGTCCCCAAACAAAGCTGACCACCGAGAAGCGCCCGGCCGGATCGCGGTACAGCAGATACTGGCGGTAATACTGCGGGTCCGGCAGCGCGGCCCGCTGCGGCAACCAGTCGTCTTGTGCCACCAGATGGCGCAGCAGCTCGGAGCCCCGCGCGACGATCCCCGCCTCGTTTGCGTTCGGCTCCTTGTTCACTTCATCCAATACCCGGCCCAGCGCCTCGACGAAATGCAGCAGCCGTGCCGGTGTCTCGAAACCCGATGACGTACTCATAGCGTTTTCCTTGTTTCAGATATGCCCTGCGGCGCGCGGCCGATATTCAGCGGTCGATCATACAGCGGATGCGGCCCTCCGGAATAGATGGACCGGCCGCCGACCTTATCGTCGTCCGGCCGGAACAGCGTGGCGTCCACCAGCCGGCTGGCATCGACCCGGCGCGGGAACAGCTTCGCTTCGAAAAATGTATCGGCCACCTGCTGCAATTGGGTGATGATCTGCTGGTCGACGGCGCGCAGTTGCGGGCGGTCGCGGTCCACCACCAGCTTGACGACATCGGCCGGCAAGCCTGTCAGGCGCTGGAACACTTCGGCGTACTCCTTTGGGTGGGCGTTGGCCCATGTATTGGACAACGCCAGGCGCCGCAGCACATCGGCCAATGCGGCGCGCTTGCCGGGATCGGCCAGCGCCGCATCGGAGGCGGCGATCACGCCAATGCCCGAGTTGATGCCAACGCCGTCGCGCAGCACGCGCGCGCCATGGATTTCCGCGTTGGCCTGATAGGTACCGAAGGTTGCCCAGGCTTCGATCTTCCCGCTCGAAAAGGCGACGGCGGCGTCGCTCGGCAGCAGGAATCCGGTCGTCACTTCGTCCGGCCCCAGGCCCGCTTCGCGCAAAGCGCCGAACAACAGGTAGTGCGCGACGCTGCCGCGCGCCGACGACACGATGACATTGCGGCCTTTGAGGTCGGCCACGGATTTGATCGGCGAACCGGGCGGCACCAGTATCGCCACGCCGGTCGGCGATGTCACGCTGGCCGCCACCACCTTGACGCGGGCGCCGCCGGCCGCCGCCGCCAGTGCCGGGGTGTCGGCCGCCATCGCGGTATCGACATCGCCCGACACCACCGCCTCGAACAGCGGCGCGGCCCCCTGGAAGCTGGCCCATTGTATTTTGTAAGGCACGTCGGCCAGCACGCCGGCTGCTTCCGCCTTGGTGCGCAGCAGCTTGACCTGATCGCCAAGCACCACGGTGACCTTGGACAGGTCGACCGGCGTGGCGGCGGCGTTGTGCACGCCGGATTCGTCGGTCTTGCCGGCCTTGCCGCAGGCGCCAAGCAGCGCCGCCGCCGGCAACATCGCCAGCAGCCGCCGGATGCGGTTTGGATCAGAAGTCATAAGTGACCTTGCCATAGTAGTAGGCGCCGCTGGCCGCGAAAGGCGACGGACCGTAGACGAAGCCGTTGCCGCCGGAGTTGGCGTCGCCAGGGCCATTGCGGTCAGGCTTGGCGTTGAACACATTGGCAGCGCCCAGCACCACCTTGGCGCGCTTGGTGACGGCATAGCCTACATCGAGATCGGTCAGCCACTTGGCGCCGAAGCGGTAATCGCGGGCGCGATCCGCGGTGGTCTGCCACTTGTAGGAATCGTAACGCGTGGTTTGCAGGTTGGCCTCCACCGGCCCGAGGAACCAGCGCGCCGACAATATCAGCTTGGTTTTCGGTGTGGCCGACAGATCGCCGATGCCGCCGCCGGCGGAGTAGCCAAACCATACGGAACTGCCGCCGGCATTGGCGCCCAACGCGGTGATCTCGGTCGGCGTGGCCTTGATGCTGGTGACCTTGGTGCAGTTCCAGTTGACCGCAGCGCCCCAGCGCACCAACCCATAGCCGCCATAGTCGCTGGTGATGTCGGCCACCAGATCGGCGCCGCGCGTGCGGGTATCGACGCCGTTGGCGAAGTACTGCACCCATTCGCTGCCGGTCAATCCGGCGGCGGCCAAGGTCGGCGCGAAGGCGGGGCCGAACATGTAGCCCGTGCGGACGATGCGGTCCTTGACCTTGACCTGGTAGCCGTCGAGCGTGACGTTGATGTTATCGGCCGGCTTGAGCACCAGGCCGATACCGAAGTTGACCGACTTCTCGGGATCTAGATCGCGCGCGCCGAATTGACGGGCCAGCGCCGAGTCGTTGCGCAGCAGCTTGGACAGGCTGGGCTCCACCACGCCGGTGACGGGATTGATGTTGGTGCGGTTGTCGGTCTGCGAGTAGCCCGTTTGCGTCAGCGACGGCGCGCGGAAACCTGAACCGACGGTACCCCGCAGCGCGAACTTCGGCGTGAAGTCATAGCGGCTGTTGATCTTACCGCTGACGGTATTGCCGGCGCTGTCGTTGTAATGTTCCGCGCGCACGGCGCCGTCGACGAACAGGTTCTCGACCGGATAGAAACCGATATCGTTATAGATCGCCAGCACCGTGCGCCGGATGCCGGTCGCGTCGGCCGGCGACAGCGCCACGCCGGCCTGCGCGCCGACGGCGGCCGGCTTGCCGACGTTCGGGTTGCCTTCCTGGTCGCCGGGTCTGAAAATATAGCCGCCGTTGATATAGCCCAGCGGATCGCCGGCATAGGTCGCGAAGCGCTCGACACGCTGCTCCAGGCCCCATGACCATTGCAACGGTTTCTTCAACCCGATGTCGAACGCGCGCGTGAAGTCTTCATTTGTCGTCCACTGCTCGAACTGATAGGTGGCCAGGTTATCGAAGCTGGTCGGCGAGGCCGGCCCCAGGGAAGGATTCAAGGTCAGGTTGCTGTACTGGCGCGCACGGTTTTTGCCGTAGCCCGTGCTGATATCCCAGCTCCAGCCGGCGCTCTGCCCGCGCGCGCCCGCGTTCAGCTGGAAGTCGAAGGCGCTCATGTTATTGAGCGCGAAGTAACCGTCCGGGTAGATCTGCGCGATCGTCGCCAGCCCGTTCGGACGGCGCAAGTTATTCCCCGCCACCGTGTTGCGTGTGCCGGCGGTGCCGAAGGCGTACAAGGTAATGTCCTTGTTATACGGCTTCTCGGCGTTGAAGGCGACATCGTAGGCTTCGATACCGGGGTCGCCGTTGTGGGCGCCGTCGCGGTTCCAGGTGGAGTTTTTAGGATTGGACGCCGGCGAATACGCCACCGGGTTCGTCGAAGGGAAGTTGTACCAGGCCTGTCCACGCTTGCGCAGCGCGGCGGCGACATGGACAAAGCCGTCGTCGCCCAGCGCAAAACCAGCGTCGCCTTCCAGTTTTTTATTGGCCAAGTCGCCCTGCCCGTCCTTCAATTCGCCGTAGCTGGCCGATATCTGGCCCCCGTGGTTACCCGATTTGAGAATCACGTTGACCACACCGGCCACGGCGTCCGAACCATATTGAGCGGCCGCGCTATCCTTCAGCACTTCGATATGGTCGATGGCGCTCAACGGAATCGTATCGAGGTCGATGGCGTTGACGCCGCTGGTGTCGCCGCCGCCGTTGGTCAGCAGCGCCGAATTGTGACGGCGCTTGCCGTTGACCAGTACCAGCGTGTAGGCAGGCCCCAAACCACGATTGCTCACCGGACGCACGACCGAATTGACGCCCGCCTGGTTGCTGCCGAAGTTAAACGATGGCAGCAACCGCGCCAGCGCCTCGGCCAGCTCCGCGCGGCCGGTGTGTATCAGCTGTTCGCCGCTGATCACGTCGATCGGCGCCGGGCTGTCGGCGACGGTGCGCGCTTCGCCCCGCACGCCGGTGGTCACCACCACGTCCTGCACCTGGCCTACGCTGGTCTGCGCGAGCGCGTCGGCGCCGCCAAGCAGGCCTGCCGCCAGCAGCGCCAGGCGCAAGGTCTTTCGTTTTGGTCGGTTGTTTCGAGACTGCCTCATACCGTGATTCCCTCTATGTTATGGTTTTTGATCAGGCCAGGTACTTCGCAAAGCTGCGGTCCCAGATTGGTTTGACGTCGATACGGCGCGCCAGCAGCCCGGCATCGGCGAAAACGTCGGCGACTTGCTGCTGCGATGCGATGGCCGCGTCGTCGACCGCCACCACCTTGTAGGGCTGGCTGCGCTGGCTCGCCTGGCTCAGGAAAACCTGCGGCGGCACGCCGGCGATCCGCCCGCTCTTGGCCGCCCACGGCTGCGGATTGCGGTTGATCCAGTCGTAGACCTTGGCCAGACGTTGCAGATAGTCGCCGATGGCCGCGTGCTTGAGCGGGTCCGCGATCGCCTTGGCGGAAGTACTCAGGACATAATTACCGGACAGGTAACCGTTCGCCGTGCGCAGTACGCGCGCGCCCTCCTGGCTTTTGGCCAGTTCCACCACCAGGCCGTAGATGACCCAGGCGTCGAGCTGGCCACTTTTGAAGGCCGCGAGAGCGTCCTGCGGCGGCAGCGCCACCGCCTGGATATCCTTGAATCCCAGTCCGTTTTCCTTCAACAGTTGCAGCAGAAAGTAGTGGGAGGTCGTCGACCGCGCATAGCCGATGCGCTTGCCCTTGAATTGCGCCGGATCGGTGATCGGCGAATTTTTCGGCACCAGCACCACCTGGTTGTTCACGTCTCCGCGCAGCACCGCGATCACCTTCAGCGGCGCACCGCCGGCGGCCGCGAAAATCGGCGGGATCTCGCTCATGCTGCCGAAATCCAGGGAGTCCGACGCCAGCGCCTCGACGATCAGATTCCCGGCCGCGAATTCGGCCAGCGCCGTCTTGTACGGGATGCCAGCCACGCCGGCCTCGGTGAAGTAGCTCGAGTCGCCACCCTTGTAGGTGCCGACCCGCAGCGTGGTGTCGCGCAGCTGCGCTGCGGCAGCCCGCGTGGCATTGCTCCAGCCGCCCATCAGCGCGGCCAACCCGGCACCGGCGCAAAGCCGCGTGCCGTGCCGCAGGAATCCACGGCGAGCGCCGCCCTTCGAGCTAATCGAATCTGCCGAATCTGTCGAATCCATTTTCCAGCCTTTGTCTTGTGTTGTTTGTTCAGGGCGCGGGCGCTTCCGAGACCAGCGCGATGCGCGCGTAACCGGCGTCGTTCAGGCTCCCCATGGTCTTGATGATGCGGCCGTAGGCCAGCGACTGGTCGCCGCGCAGGTGGACGCGGCGCTCCTTGTCGCCGCCCGCCTCGCGCGCCATCAGCGGCAGCAGCGTGGCCGGCGTGGCGGCGCTCTGGTTGACGAAGACCGTGCCGCTGGCGTCGATGCTGACCACGATCGGCGGCTTGGGCTCCTCCAGCGGCTTGGCGCTGGATGTCGGCAGATCGACCTTGACGCCGGCCGTCATCATCGGCGCCGCCACCATGAACACGATCAGCAGCACCAGCATGACGTCCACCAGCGGCGTGACGTTGATATCGCTGACCGGCCCTGGGCGGTGCGCCGGACCTGAGGATAGACGGGCGCCCATTTCAGACTCCCTGCGCGGCCAGCGGCGTGACGTTGCGCGGCGCGCGGTCGGTCTTCGCCGTCGGCGCGTCGATATTGTCGACCAGCGCCTCGCCGGCCTCCAGTTGGCGCGACAGCTGCACCTCCACCAGGCCGACCAGTGTGGACAAGCGGCCCGCATAGTTGTTCAGGTCACCGGAGGCGCGGTTGTAGGCGACGACGGCCGGAATCGCCGCCACCAGCCCGAGCGCGGTGGCGAACAACGCTTCGGCGATGCCCGGCGCGACCACGGCAAGGCTGGTGCTGTTGCTGGCGGCGATCCCCTGGAACGCGTTCATGATGCCCCATACGGTGCCGAACAAACCGACGAAGGGCGACACCGAACCGACTGTCGCCAGTATCGACAGCCCGCTTTGCAGCTGCTCGACTTCGACGTTGGTGCTGATTTGGCCGACGCGGTTGATGCGTTCCTTCAGGCTGTCGCGCCCTGCGGCGTCGACCTGCAAATGCTGGCGATGGCTGGTGTGCCATTCGTCGACGAGGGCGTGGTAGATGCGGGCGAATGGATCTTGCGTGTTCTGCTTGAGCTCTTGCGCCAGCCTTGTCAGCGAGCGCTGTCCGGCCAGCGCGGCGGTCCATGCGATGGCATTGCGGCGCAGCCGCGAGAAGCGCAGCAGCTTGTCGATGATGACGCCCCAACTGGCCAGCGATGCCAGAACCAGCACCACCATAATGGATTTAACGATAAAGTCGGCCTGCTCGAACAGCTGCAAAGGCGACAGATGGGCGACAACCTGGGTAGCACTCATGGCGATTTCCTTGACTAGTTAATTTTAAAGACGATGTTCCCGGCCAGCAGATAGCTGCTGCCGCCCAGATCGGGCAACCGGGGGAATGGCGCCGCGCGCCGGATCGCATCGCGTGCAGCTTCGTCCAGCGCTTCCACCCCGGACGACTGGATATCGAACGAAATCAGCGCTCCCTGCGGATCGAGCGTCAGGCGGTAGGCCACCTTGCCTTGCTGGCGGCGCATCTTCGCTTCGCGCGGATAGTCGGTATTGCTGTTGATTCGTGCATAGACCTGGTTCACGTAATCGGTCGGAATGCCTTCGGTGCCGATCTGCTTGGGCGCCGCCGCAAGCGTGGGGGCGGAAGCCGGCGCCGTGGACTGGGCCGGTGCGGGTGCCAACGGCGTAACAGGCCCGGTCGTCGCATCGTGGACCGGAGCCGCCGGTGGCGTGTACGTCTCCGCCTTCTCGGCCGAGGTTTCCACCGTTTTCGGCGCCGGCACGCTGCGGGGGGCCGGTTCGGGCGGCGCCAGTTGCAGCGGCTTTTCCTTCACCGGCTCGGGTTTGGGCGGCACCAGCTCCTGTTTCGGCTCCGGCTGCAAGCGGATCAACTCCACCACCGGCGGCGTCGCCGGTGGTTTGACCAAGCCTCCCGATAAACTCCAGATGGCCAGCAGCGCAACGCCATGCACCAGCACCGTGCCGGCGGCGCCCGGACTACGCATCCAGCCGGCGGGCTTGGCGGCGGCCGGCGACAGATAGGAAGTGGCAAAGCCGGCGTTCAACGCCAAATGATCGACTTGATCGACTTGGTCGGCCTGACCGGCTGAATACGCGTCGTGCAATGAAAGGGTGGCGCTAGACATGATGGTTCTCCTCGATTAGTCGAACAGGTCCGGCTCTTCGCGCGTGATGACATCCCACAGCGGCTGGAAGCTGAACCAGCCGCCGGCGTCGGAGCCGATCTGGCTTGCGGTGTGGCGCGCCACTTCGTGCGGAATAGGCTTGGTCGGGCCGGCGGCCTCGGACAGCAGCTGCGCCTGGGCCGCGTTCTCGAAGGAGATGTAGCGCCACACCGCCGATTCGACCGATGCGCCCACCGTCAGCAGGCCGTGGTTCTGCAGGATCACCGCTTTGCGCTGGCCCAGGGTCGCGGCGATGCGTTCGCCCTCGCTCGAATCAAACACCACGCCGCTGAAATCCGAAAAGATCGAGTGGTCTTCGTAGAACGCGCAGGAGTCCTGCGTCAATGGATCGAGCAACCTGCCCTGCGCCGCGAAGGCCTTGCCGTACAGCCCATGCGAGTGGGCCGCCGCGACGACGTCGGGCCGCGCCTTGTGCAGTTCGGAGTGGATCGCGAAGGCGGCGCGATTCAACAGCCCATCGCCTTCGACGATTTTGCCGTCGTGGCTGACCAGTATCAGGTCCGACACCCGGATATGGCCGAAGTACACGCCCGCCGGATTGACCCAGAAGTGGTCCGGGTATTCCGGGTCGCGCGCGGTGATGTGGCCGGCGCCACCCATGTCGTAGCCGTAGCGGGCGAATAGGCGAAACGAGACCGCCAGCCGTTCCTTGCGATGCTGGCGTTGGCCTTCGATCGTCGGCGGCGGTGGCGGCTCGGCGAAAATGACGCTGCCCTTGTCGTCGCGCGGCGCGCTGTAGATCGCCGGGCGCGGCTGGCTCTTGCCGACCTGGCGCAGGTGGGGCCGCGACAGCGGCGCCGAATACAGTGGTGATGAACTGCTCATGGTTTTCCTCGTTTCTTAATAACCGCGTGATGTGTCGACGACGTCGGTCATCGGTGCGCCGCTGCGGAAGCGGTCCAGATTGAGCACGAATTTATCGATCAGTGCCGGCACGATCTGGTCGGTGCTTGGTGAAATGTGTGGCGACAGGCGCACGCGCGGATGGCCGTAGAACGCGTGACCGGCAGGCAGCGGTTCCGGATCGGTCACGTCCAGCGTCGCCAGCGCCACCCTGCCCTCGTTCAACGCATCGAGCAGCGCCCGATGGTCGATCAGATTGCCGCGTGCGATATTGATCAGGTGCAGACCGGGTTTGGCGTGCGCCAGCGCCGCGCGGCTGATGGCATGGCGCGTTTCGGCGGTCGACGGCGCGGCCAGCACCAGATGATCGGAGCGCGCCAGCAACTGGTTCAGCGAATCGACGCGCTCGACGCCTTCGATGTCGAACGGCGCGTCGGAACGCCGCAGCGCCACCACCTTGATGCCCAGTGCGAGCGCTCGCTGCGCCAGCGCACGTCCGATCGAGCCGAAACCATACAGGCCCAGGGTCGTGCCCTGCACCAGGCCAAGCGACAAGCGCCGCCAGTCGCTGTCCTGCTCCAGCCAGATTTCCGGTATGCGCTTGGCGGCGCTGAAGATCGCGGCCAGCACGTACTCCGCGATGGCGACGGAGGCGGTGCCGCGCGCCGATGTCACCACCGGGCCGTCGAACAGCCAGTCCGGGTAATAGTCGATGCCGACGGAGGCCAACTGCACCCAGCGCACGGCTTCCCAACCCTGCGGCGCGGGCGTTCGCAACAGCGTCTGTCCCTTGGGCGCCGGCAGCGCGAACAACACGTCGGCGCCGCGCGGCAGTGTCGTCAAAGGACCGGGCGGCACGTCGCGCACGGCCAGGCCGGTGCGCTCGGCGATGAGCGCGTTGACCTGGGGGTCGAACTGGCTGGCCACGATGATGCTATCGGACTGACTGAACGAGTCGCTAATGGGTTGGCTCATCGACTACTCCGTGTCAGGCGGCCAGGCGCGAAGACTGGTCGGCTGCGCGCGTTTCGCGTTCGGCCACGGCGGCGCGCACCAGCGGAATCAGTTCACGGCCGTATTGCAGCGCGTCCTGGATCGGATCGAAACCGCGAATCAGGAAGGTGGTCACGCCCAGTTCCCAGTATTTGAGCAGCGCGTCGCGCACCTGCTCCGGCGTGCCGACCAACCCGGTGGAATTGCCGGCCGCCTTGGTTAGCGCCGCGATGCCGGTCCACAGCCGCTCGTCGACCACCTTGCCCTGCGCGGCCGTGTGGAGCAGGCGCTGGGAGCCGGCGTTCTGCGGCTGTTGCGGGCGCTGGCTGAAGTGGGCATTGCCCTTCACGCGTTCGGTGGCGGTGGCCAGGATGGCGTCTGCCTTGGCCCAGGCCTGTTCCTCGGTCGCCGCCAGCACGGGCCGCAGCGACAGGCTGAAACGGATCTTGTCGGCGCGGCCATGCTTGGCGGCCGCGGCGCGCACCTTGGCGATGGTTTCGGCCACCTGGGCCAGCGACTCGCCCCACAGCGCGTACACGTCCGCGTGCTTGCCTGCGACTTCGATCGCGGCTGGCGACGAGCCGCCGAAATAAACCGGGATGTGCTGGTTGTTCAGCGGACGCACGCCGGCGTTTTGCCCTTTCAAGCGGTAGATGGGTCCATCGTGGTCGAACGGACCTTGCGAAGTCCAGGTCTTGCGCACCACGTCCAGGTATTCATCGGTGCGCTGGTAGCGCTGATCGTGGTCGAGGAAGTCGCCATCGCGCTGCTGCTCGGTGTCGTCGCCTCCACTGATGACGTGCACCGCCACGCGGCCGTCGCTGAAGTGGTCGAGCGTGGCGAACTGGCGCGCCGCCAAGGTCGGCGCGACGAAGCCGGGACGGTGCGCCAGCAGGATGCCCAGCTTCTGCGTCTGCGAGGCGATGTACGAGGCGACCTGGAAACCGTCCACGGAGGCGCTGCTGTGGGCCACCAGCACGCGGTCGAAACCGGCGTATTCGTGGGCGCGGGCCACCGCGCCGAGGAAGCTCTTGTTGACGACCGCGCCTTGCGGCAGCACGGTTTCGGATACTTCCTGGGTGGCGCTAAAGCCGATGAATTCGATGCTCATGATGCTTCCTTTGCAGTGATGGATGAAACACCGGCGACGCCGGACGGAGAAGTGTTGGTTGCGGCGCGCGCGGCGAAGGCCGCTTTGCCGCTGTTGACCAGGATCGTGTCGTTCTGCGGTGTGTGGATACGGCTGCACAGCACATCGCGGTAGTGGCGCTGGAGCGGATTGACGCGCGACAGGCCGGGATTTCCGCTCAGCTCAATCGCCTTTTCCACCACCTGGATCGCCTGGTTGGTCACCAGGTATTTGATGCGGAAACCGTCCGAAGCGGCCACCGCGCCGCCGGCGGCGGCATCGATCAACACCCGGTTGGAAAACAGCCAGGCATCCAGTTGGCCCAGCGCCTCCTGGAAGCGTGGCAGGCTCGATAGCGGCGCGCCCAGATTGGCCGGCACGCGTTGCTCAAGCCATGTTGCAAGCCAGTCGCGCGCCGAGCGCGCCACGGCGTCGTAGATCGCCGACAGCAGCACCGACATCCACAGCAGCAGCGACGCGTCCGGATCGGGCGCCGATCCGGACGGCGCAACGTCGACCGCGTGATCGAGCGGCACCAGCACGTCGTCGAACACCACCTCATGGCTGCCGGTGGCGCGCATGCCCAGATGATTCCAATTTTCGACGACGCTGATGCCGGGCGTATCGCGCCGTACCAGCCAGCTGCCGACCAGCGGCACCGGGTCGTCGCTGCGCGCCCACACGCCCAGCCACGTCAGGCGCGGTATGCCGGTCGAATATATCTTGCGTCCGCTGATGCGCCAGCCATCCGGAGTGCGGCGCGCAGTGGTTGCCGGCAGGCCGCCGCGCGCCGGCGTGCCCAGCTCCGGCTCCACCCGCAACGCGTTGATCAAGGCGCCGTCGCGCAGCGTCTCTTCGACCACGCGGCGCAGCAGGTGCTGCGGCCACTTGGACTGGCGGCCGGACGCGTGGTGCAGGTACTGCATTGTCAGCACCAGCGCGGTGGACGGCTCGCCACGCGCCACTGCGGCCACCACCCGCGTGGTCTGCGCCAAATTGGCGCCAAGGCCGCCGAGCGCGCGCGGCACCGTCAACCCAAGCAGGCCCAGTTCATGCAGGCGCTCGAAATTCTGGTGCGGGAAGCTGGCGTCGCGGTCATGCTGTTCGGCGGTGGCGCCGAATTCGGCGCTCAAACCTTCCAGCAGCGCGGCAAATTCCGGGCTGTCCAGCTGGTGGACCGGATCGGCGGAATCGGCGACTGGCAGGCGAAGGACGGAATTAGGCATGGTCAAATCGAGAAATTACTGAAGTTGAACGGCGTGAGGACGGGCGTCGGTACTTCCGGCTCCGCTATCACGGGCGACACCTCGGTTTCGACGCCGAGCAATTGCAGCAGTTGGGCGCGGATTCTCTGGAACTCGGGCCGCTCGGCACTGCGCGGGCGCGGCTGGCCGATCGCGATATCGGCGACGATGCGGCCCTGCTCCAGCACCAGCACGCGGTCGGCCAGCAGCACTGCCTCGTCGACGTCGTGGGTGACCAGTAGCACCGCCGGCCGGTGCTGGCGCCACAGCGACAGGATCAGCTGATGCATGCGGATACGCGTCAGCGCGTCGAGTGCCGCGAACGGCTCGTCGAGCAGCAGCAATTGCGGTTCGCGCACCAGCGCACGTGCCAGGGCCACGCGTTGTGCTTCGCCGCCTGACAGCGTCGCCGGCCAGGCGTTCTCGCGGTGTTCCAAACCCACTTCGGCCAAAGCCTGGCGGGCGCGTTCGCGTGGCTGGTCGATCTTCAGTCCCAGTGTGACGTTGCGCCAGGCACGCTTCCACGGCATCAGGCGAGGTTCCTGGAACACGGCGGCGCGGGCCTGCGGCACCTCCAGCGTGCCGGAGGTGATGCGATCCAGTCCGGCCAGGGCGCGCAGCAGCGTGGTCTTGCCGGAACCGCTGCGCCCCAGCAGCGCGACGAATTCGCCGGCGCGGATATCGAGATCGAGTTGATCGAGGATGACATTGGGACCGAAGCGCTTGCTCAGCATGCGTGCCTGCACCGGCGTGCGCGGTAGTGCCGGCGCATCGGGACGGAAGGCGTTGGCGCCATCATTGCGCGCCTTGACGCCCGGCAGATCGAGTTGGATGGTTTGCATGCTCAGTCCTTGATGAAGGTCGGACGCCAGGCCAGCGCATAGTGTTCGATGGCGCGCACCAGCAGGTCGGTGGCGAGGCCCAGCAAGCTATAGACCAGCAGGCAGACGACGATGACGTCGGTGCGCATGAAGTCGCGGGCATTGTTAATCAGGTAGCCCAAGCCTGCCGTGGCGTTGATCTGCTCCACCGCCACCAGCGACAGCCAGCTGACGCCGAGCGAGTAGCGCAGGCCGACCAGGAACGATGGCAAGGCGCCGGGCAGGATGACGTGCACGATCAGTTGCGGATAGCTCAGGCCAAACAGGCGCGCGGCCTCCACCAGCTTGGAGTCGATGCCGCGTATGCCGCTGTACAGCGTCAGGTACATCGGGAACGTGGTGGCAAAAGCGATCAGCGCGATCTTGGTGAACTCGCCGATACCGAACCACAGGATGAACAACGGCACCAGGCCAAGGAACGGCAAGGTGCGGGCCATCTGCATCGTCGAATCGACCGCAACTTCGCCCTGGCGCGACAAGCCGGCGATCAGCGCCAGCGAGGTGCCGAGCGTCAGCGATACCGACAGGCCGGTGAGGACGCGTTGCAGCGACACCCACACATTGCCGCCCATTTCGCCGGAGGCGATCAACTCGCCCAGGGCGACGAATATCTGTGACGGCGCCGCCAGCACGCGCTCCGGCAGCAAGCCGGTGCGCGAGGCCAGCTCCCATAGCGCCAGCAGCACCAGGGGACTGACCGCGCGCCGCAGCACCGACAACAACGCGGAACGTTTGACGGCGATAAAGGCGGCGGTGGCGGTGACGCTGGCGGCGGGTGTGGAGTCAGCTGGTGATCGTGTGGCGCCGCCGTAGGCAGGAGTAGGAACCGACATGTCTTTGCTTCCCTATGCTGATGATTCGAAGGCTTTGCGAGCCGTTGAAATCTAGTATAGGTAGCAAATGATTATGTCAAAACTAATTGTTTCGACTATTGATATATGATTTTTAGGAATAATTAAAACTAGCGCGCGGCGGCCTTCGGAACCGCCTTCAGCGGCGCGTCGGCGAACGCGTGCTGCACCGCTTGCGCGAAGAAATCGATCGCGTGCCGCACCGGGCCTGGCTGCAAGGGCTGCACCAGCCAGATATCGAGCACCGGTTTGAAGTCCGCCACGTTGACGATATCGAGCTGCGCGCGGTGGCGACTGCGCTCCAGGATCGGGCGTGGCATCAAGCCCAGTCCCAGTCCGCTTGCGGCAAAACCCAGTTGCAGGTCGGTGCCGAAGGTCTCCAGGTTGATCTTGAACGACAGCCCCTGCTCCATCAGTGTGCGCGCCAGCCCGGCACGGAAACCGCAACCGTCCGGGTTGAGCACCCAGCCGGCGCTGAAAATATCCCGCAGCTTGTAGCTGCGCTTGGGCATGGCTCCCTTTTGCGCGACGATCACCAGCTCAACCCTGCCCAGCGTGCGGCCGCGCAGCCCATCCGGCAGCACCTTCGTCCCCGGGAACAGCGCCACCGCCGCATCGATTTCGCCGTTCGCCACCCGCTCGACCAACTGCGAACCCCAGCCCGACGTCACTTCGGTGTGCAAGCCGTCGAAGGCGCGGTTCAGCTTTTGCAGCGTATCGACCAGCACCACGTCGCCGATGGTCTGAATGACGCCGACGCGGAACACGCCGGTCGGCGCCTGGTCCACCCGCACCAGGTCGCGCAGGCGGTCCATTTCCAACAGCACTTTGCCGCACTGCTCGAACACCTGCTTGCCCATCAAGCTGGGTTTTGGCGGCTTGACGCTGCGGTCGAGCAGCTCCACGCCCAGTTCCTGCTCCAGGTTTTGCACCCGGCGCGTGATGGCCGATTGGGTCAGGCCCAGCGTCTCGGCGGCGGCGCTGACCGACTGGCTGCGCACCACGGCCACGAACGCGCTGATGTCATCTATTTTCATGTAAGTATCGAAGTAAGCCTTGCAAAAACAGACGCCATATTAACCCCTAATCAGAACTTGTAGTTCGCCCGCACATGGTAGTTATTGATGTGATTTTGACGTTGCCGTTATCCGCTGCCGCTATATCCAAACGCGAAACCATTCGTTCCGATGCTGTCGGCGCGCATCCTACAATCGGACGATAACCAATTTCCGGAGTCCTCATGTCCACCCTGCGCCGCCGTGCCGTGCTGTCCGTGCTTGCCCTTTCGTCCTTGCTGCCGCTGGCTTGCCTGCCTGCGCTGGCACAGAAACCGTCGACGCTGCGCATCGGCTATCAGAAGTCGTCGACGCTGCTGACCATCCTCAAACTACGCGGCCAACTGGAACAGGAACTGGCGCCGCTCGGCGTGAAGGTCAGCTGGCACGAATTCTCCAGCGGACTGCCGCTGCTGGAGGCGCTCAACGTCGGCGGCGTCGATATCAGCGCCGACGTCGCCGACACGGTGCCGGTGTTCGCGCAGGCGGCGGGCG
This sequence comes from Duganella sp., assembly GCA_036387635.1. Taxonomy (GTDB): domain Bacteria; phylum Pseudomonadota; class Gammaproteobacteria; order Burkholderiales; family Burkholderiaceae_D; genus Rugamonas. Next base: position 15,924 of record DASVTJ010000047.1, on the reverse strand, counting down.
CGCAGCTGACCTACTTCGCGCAGGAGGCGCCATCGCCATCGGCGCAGGCGATCGTGGTGCGCGCCGATGCGCCTTACACCACGGTGGCGGATTTGAAGGGAAAGAAGATTGCGCTGACCAAGGCGGCCGGCAGCCATTACCTGCTGATCGCGGCGTTGGACAAGGCGGGTTTGCGCTTCAAGGATATCGAGCCGGCCTACCTGACGCCCGCCGACGGGCGCGCGGCGTTCGAGCGCGGAAGCGTCGCCGCGTGGGTGACCTGGGACCCGTACCTGGCCGGCGTCCAGCGGCAATCGTCGGTGAAGATATTGGCGGACGGCCGCGATATCGCCGACTACCAACGCTACTACCTGGCGGCGACCAGTTACGCGCAAGCACACCCGCAGGTGCTGGCGGTGGTCTTTGAAGCGTTGCGCAGAACCGGAAAGTGGGTCAAGCAATCGCCGAGGGAATCGTCGGAGTTGCTGGCGCCGTCGTGGGGGCTGGATGCGAAAACGGTGGAACTGGCCAATAGCCGCCGCAGCTACGATGTGCGGCTGGTGTTTAAGGAAGCGCTGGGCGAACAGCAGCGCATCGCCGACGCTTTCTACGGCCAAGGCCTGCTGCCGCGCAAGCTCGATGCCACGGCCGTGCCGCTGTGGCGCGGCGCGAAGTGATACGTTGTGACGGATACTCGTGAGATGTGGGGCGGATTAGCCGGAACGGCGTAATCCGCCCTACGAAAGCTTCGGGTATCCGGCCGCGCGGGCGTCGGCTTCCAATTCGAGGATGCGGCCATAATCGGCATCGGTGCGATACTCGAAGGCGACGATACGCAGCGCGCGCATCCGCTCCAACAGCCGCGTCGAAGGCCTCAGCAACGCATCGCGCAGCCGCAGCACCACTTCCTCCGGTACGCCACCGCCGGCAATCAACGGCAGTCCTGGTGACGGCGCCGAACGCCCCTGCACCCTCAATCCCGCCACCGCTTCAGGATTTTCCTGCGCCAGATAGCCGTAAGTCACGCAGTCTATCGCCGCGATATCGGCGGTGCCGTCGCGTACCATGCGCACACTGGCCGCGTGACTTCCCGACTGAATCACCGCGCCGAAGAAACGGCCACCACGCGCCAGCGGCGCCACCGCATGACGCAGCACATTCATACCGCTGTTGGAATGCGGATCGTTGAATGCGGCGGTCGTGCCGGCGGCATCGGCCAACGCGTCGATCCCGCCGCCATCGCGCACAACGATAACGCTCGAGTAGTCGCTGCCGGAACACCCGGCGAAATCGTAGCAAGGCGTGGCGACCAGCATGACCCGTCCGCGCAACTGGGTCATATAAGGATAGCCGCAGGTCTGGCTAATCAAAACATCCTCGCGCCGCCAGAAATCCGGCAAATCCGAAGGCGACTCCAGATCGATGGCCTGCCCCGCTTCTTCCGCGAGCGCGGTCAACAAAGCCTGATGGGCCAACGCTAGTCGGTCGGACAGGTTGTACATCGGCAGGGCGGCTTTCCAGATCATGGAACTAGTCCGGCATGTGCGGGTGAACCGGCGCGTCGATCGCGCCGAAGCCGAAGCGGCGCATCAACCGGCCATAACCCTGTATGTGGAAGCCTCCGGTGCGCGAGTTGTATGCCAGTCGCCGCGCCTTGTAGACGCGAGGTAGCAGATACCACGGCAGCGAAGGCAAATCGTGATGCACCAGATGCAGGTTATTATTCAGGAACAGCACGCGCCACACGAAGTTCGCTTCATTGAGCACGATGCGCTGCTTGTGATCGGCCGCAGGACGATGCTCGTGGTACGAGCGCACCATCGCCAGCGATTGCGCCGGATACGAGATCGCCAGCAGATAATACAGCGGCTCCACGCCGAACGCCGCGTGCATCCACCACAGCATCGCGCCCAGCATGGCGAAGTGGCAAAGCCACATCGGCACATTGCGCCAGTCGCCGCGCAGCGGTTCGCGCAGCGCTTCAAGCCAGGCGCCGCCGACGGCGATCGCCGGCCCCACCAGCACGCGTCCCCAAAAAGTCTTGTTAAACCAGTGCAGCAGGCGCACCGGTTTGCTCATGGCGGCCCATGCGGCAGGCGAGAAGTAATTGGTCTCGGTATCCAGCGCGGGCATCGTCAGGTGGAAATCGTTGTGGTGACGCAGATGGCTATCGCGGTACAAGCCATACGGATACCAGACCGCCAGCGGCAGATAGCCGAACACGCGATTGACCGCCGGCCAGCGCGTCGGATGGCCGTGTATCAGCTCGTGCTGTAGCGACATGTACCACGCGCACCACCAGATCATCAGCAGCGTCGCCAATACATCGCCGAGATCGCGCCAAAATGCGAGCGTCAGCAGCCAGCCGCCGTGGATGACGGCGATCAGCACCCACGTCGGCCACTCGCCGAACCACAGCGTGCGGTTGCGTTCAGCGGCCACCTCGGCACGCTGGCGCGCATCGATATAGTCGGAGGGCCGCTGTTTGAGCATCAGAATCTCGCTTTAACGCGCAGCCCCACCGTACGTGGGCGCACCATGTACACCAGATCGCCCGGCTGGATGGCGATGGTATTCGGTGTCACGTCGCTGACTTTTGCGCCGTTGGTCAGGTTGGTGCCGAACAGGCCGACCTCATAGGCGCCGGTCCGGTAAGTCAGCGTGGCGTTGACCGTGTTCGACGACGGAATGCGCGCATAGCTGCCCTGCTCCGGCGCGAAATTGGTGTAGGCGTCGCCACGATAGGAATAGGTGGCGGCGATGCCCAATTCGTCGGCGCCCCGCAGCGGGATGCTGTAGCTGGCGGTGGCGGTGGCCGACAGGCGCGGCGCGTACGGCACGCGGCTGTCTTGCGGTATGTTCTGCGCCGGGATGCCGGTCACCACAGTCTGCGTGGCGTAAGCGTGGTTGTAGGCCGCGCTCAGCGCCACCGATGCGCGCCGCGTCAGTTTGAACGCCGCTTCCAGCTCCACGCCTTCGCTGCGGATCTTGCCGGCGTTTTGCGTGAAGTAGTAAGTGCACGGCAGGCGGTTGAAGACCTGCACGTCCTTCCATTCGATCACATAGGCGCTGGCGTTGAAGGTCATGCGGTGATCGAGCAGCGTGTTTTTCGAGCCGACTTCGTAATTCCACAAGCTGTCCGGCTCAAACGTCGTCGGCGCGTTGATGCCGCAGAAGTTGAAGGGAACCGGCTGGTTGTTGCCGCCGTAGCGGAAACCCTTGCCCGCGGACGCATACAAGGTGTGATCCTGGTCGACACGGTAGGCGGCGACGAAGCGCGGATTGGCGCCTTTCGCGGTGGCGCTGCTGTTGCTGATGGTCGGCTGCCCCACTGGCGCGGCAGGCGTGGCGCCGACCAGATTGCCGAACAAGCCGCTGAAACGCAGGTCGAAGTCCTGGGTGCCGCGAAACAGGCGTACGCCGGCGGTCAGATCGAGCTTGTCCCAGACGGTGTAGGTGGCTTCGGCGAACAGCGCGGTCTGGCGCGACCGGGTGTTCTGGCGGCCGGAGAAGAAGTCGTCCCGATTGAACGCCAGCTCATTGGTCTGCGAGTTATAACCGGGGAAGTTGCGGCTCTCGGCGAAACGCGCGTCGAAGCCGACGGTCGGCTCGTCCTGCAACGTGTCGCGTTTGCCCGACTCGAAGAACGCGCCGGCGGTCCATTTCAACGGGCCTTCGCCCTTCGAGTTGACGCGCAATTCCTGTGCGAAGTCCGCCACCTTGTTGCCGATCGTGTAGGCGGCTTGCATCAACGGGTCTTGTGCACCGAAGATGAAGGCGGTAGCCGGATACTGGGCGGACGTCACGTACAGCGTCTCGCGGTGCAGGTACGACGTCGACGACACCAGCTGCGCGCCGCCGAAATCGTAGTTGACGCCGACGTTATACAGCTGCAGTTTGTCGTTGCTGGTTTGCGGAATCAGCGCGAAGGTGGTGAAAGGCGCCAGCTTGCCATAGGCGTCATTGACGCCGGCCTTGACGTTGGAGGCGGTGATGCTGGCATCGACCACCAGATCGCGGGACGCGCGCAGGCGCAGCGCGGCGCGGGCCTGATTGGTCGATGCGGCGTTGGTGATGTCACCGTTGTATTGGTTGCGGATGTAACCGAAGTCGTTGCCGGTGTATGCCGTCAGGCGCAGCCCGAGCACGTCGCTTTTCAACGGCAGGTTGACCATGCCGCGCAGATTATGATTGGTGCCGCCGAATTTACCGGTATGCGAGCCGACCGCCTCCACGGAGCCGAACAAGTCGGTCAAGTCGGGCTTCTGGGTGATCTGGCGCACCGCTCCGGCCATCGCGCCGGCGCCGAACAAGGTACCCTGCGGGCCTTGCAGCACTTCGATGCGCTCCAGGTCCAGCACCTTCAGGTCGGGATTGGACGACTTCAAGGTCACGGGCATATCGTCGATATACACGGCGACCAGCGACGCATCCTGCACCTCGGAGGGCACGATGCCCCGCACGACCAGTCCGCGCATGGTGATATTGTTAATGCCCGGCCCCTGCTCCTGCACCGACATTGCCGGCACCAGGCTGGCGATGTCGCTCAGATTACCCAGACCGTATTTCGTCAGACTGTCCGGTTTCAGCACCGTGATCGCCGCCGGCACCTGCTGCACGTCGACCGCGTTGGCCGCGCGCGTCGCGGTTACCCGCACCTGCTCGATGCGGTCGGAGCCGCCCACCTGCGTCGGCGTCTGCGCCTGTCCTTGCGCCACCGTGATGATGCCCACGGTCAATGCGGCCACCGACCGATATTCCCTCTTTCCCATCATTTTTCCTTGTTAAGCTGCCTCTACCATGAGAAAACAGTATATAGGCACCGGAAAAACGGGGAAAGGAAGATAAACAAACTTGGTTAGAAGAAAAGCGGTGCACCGCTTAGGTGAGGCAGCGTACAGCCGCGGTGTGTCGACAAGGCCACAATAAGCCTCATGGATACCTCACACACCCCCAAACATACGCCCGCCGCCCGCGCGCTCCATCGTCAGATGATGGCTGTGCAGCGGACCATGTCCGCTCCGACGGTGGAGGAATCGATGCTGGCGTCCAGATGGGCGATGGCGTGGTACGGCCTGGTGCAGCGGAAGCTGGAACAACTCCAGCATGCGCCAAGATATTTGCATTAAGCGCTGCATTAACCACCGCTGCATTGAACGGTACCCGAACTGCGGGTACCTGTATTAAGTTGACGCTGAACTGAAGATCGGTCAGGCGGGTACGTAGCAACCACCGGCGCGACGCTCCATGGCGCTGCGGTCAAGCACCGTCACGGTGCCGCGACGATATTCGATCAAGCCCTCTTCCTGAAGCTTGCCGGCCGAGCAGGTGATGCTCTCGCGGCGCACGCCCAGCATATTGGCGATCATCTCCTGGGTCACCTTCAATTCGTTGGAGGTGGAGCGGTCCAGACGTTCGAGCAACCAGCGGCACAAGCGCTGTTCGATGCTGCCGTGGCGAACACCGGCCACCGTTTGCGCCAATTGGGCGAACAGCGCGCTGGTATGGCGCATCAGCTGCTGCGCCAGTGCGCCACCGCTGAAGAAGGCTTCGCGCAGCACGGCCGCCTTGATGCGGTAGCCGTAGCCGGCGCTCTGCACCACCGCGCAGCAGTTGGCGCGCTCGGTTTCGTACATCGATACGCCGACCACGCCTTCACGACCAACCACCGCGATCTCGGTCGCGCCGCCGTCTTCCGTCACATACTGCAGCGAGACGATGGCGTTGGTAGGGAAAAAGGCATATTCCATCTTGTCGCCGAAGTCGAACAGGTGTTTACCGGCGGTCAGCGGCACCAGTTCCAGATGATCGAACAAGCTAACCAGCTCCTCACGCGACAGGGCGCGCAACAATTCGTTTTGCTGGGCGCCGATGATGCTGATCGCAGGCGATGCGCCAGCAGCCGTGATAACTGGCTGCATAGCGATTGCTGCGTTGCCCGAAACGGTGGTGTGAGTAGCTTGTTGCATGGCGAGCCTCTTATAGTGTGTTGTATTCGTGTGGCCGTTGCCGACCAGATGACTAACACTATATCGCCGCTATGTGCGCTACCTCATAGGAGCGCGTAGGAGTCTTATGTAGGCTGGGAACATAGCACTTTGTCATCCCAGTCCTACGCGGTCCCTCCTTTTTTCCTACCCCCACGCCCTCCTCCGGCTACTGCCCAGCTCGGCTGCGGGTTTCGCGCCATGACTGGTGCGGTGCCGTGTAGGACGAACGCCACCGCTATCGGATTTTATTTAGAAGGCGCCGACGTAGTTCTCCGCCAGCGCCATCGCCATGGCGCGCGAAGCGACGATATTTTCCAGCTCCGCGCGCTGCATTTCGCGCTCGAACGGCGTGGCCTCGGCGAAGGTGTGCAGCAGCCGCGTCATCGTCCACGAAAAACACTCGGCCCGCCAGATGCGCTTAAGCGCCTCGTCGCCGTAGCCGGCTAATCGTTCCCCGCTGTCGTGGCGATAGAACTGGTCCAGCCCGCGCGCCAGCAGCTTCACATCGCCGATGGCCAGGTTCATGCCTTTGGCGCCGGTCGGCGGCACGATGTGGGCAGCGTCGCCAGCGAGGAACAGGCGGCCGGCCTGCATCGGCGTCGACACGAAGCTGCGCATGCCGATGATATTTTTCTGGAAGATCTTGCCCTCGTTGAGCTTCCAGCCATCGTGGTTCTCCAGCCGCGCGTGCAGTTCGGCCCATATTCGATCGTCCGACCAGTTGTCGACATGGTCGGCGGGGTCGCACTGGAAGTACAGCCGCTGCACCGTGGGCGAGCGGGTGCTGACCAGCGCGAAGCCGCGCTCGTGCTGCGCATAGATCAATTCTCCGGACGATGGCGCCGATTCAACCAGGATGCCGAACCAGCCGAACGGATAAATGCGCTGGTAATTCTTGCGCTGGTGCTGGTCCGGCATGGCCGCGCGGCTGACGCCATGGTAGCCGTCGCAGCCGATCACGAAGTCCGCTTCGATGGTACGGGGCTCGCCGCCGTACATGAAAGTGGCCGAAGGCTTTTGCGTATCGACGTTATGCAGCGCGACGTCGCTGACTTCGAACAGTATCGGGCCGTTGGCCGCCATCCGCGCCGCCACCAGGTCCTTGATCACCTCATGCTGCGGATAGACGGTGATGGCCTTGCCGGTCAACTCCATCAGATCGATGCGGTGACGCTTGCCGCCGAACGCCAGCTCGAAACCGTGGTGCAGCGCGCCTTCGCTGCGCATGCGCTCCCCGACGCCGGAATCGGTCAGGATATCCATCGTGCCTTGTTCCAGCACACCCGCGCGGATGGTCGACTCGATGTCGGCGCGGGAGCGCGTTTCGATGACTATCGACTCGATGCCGTCGAGGTGCAGCAGGTGGGATAACAGCAGGCCGGCCGGGCCGGCGCCGATGATGGCTACTTGGGTGCGCATGTGGGTCTCCGATGTGGTTATAGGTATTGGTGGGGCGATAACCGCATCGTAGTGCCGCCGCGCTTGAAAAAAAATGGATGAAACGGCATAAAACTTGTACTATTTCGACAGCCGACCGTTGTCCCGATGCACGTCACCGCTTACCGCCGGACTCCCGCCCATGCCCTCTTCCGCCAGTCAGCACGCCGCCGAGATTCCGCAATTCGCCCTTTATGGCGAGCAAACACGCACCGACAACGCGGAATTCGTGCACATCGAGCTCATCGAAACGCGCAGCCGCATGTACGAATGGCATATCGGCCACCACACTCATCCCGGCCTTTTTCAGGTACTTTTTTTATTCGCGGGGGAAGTGCGCGCCACGGTCGGCGACGCGCTGTGGCAGCGCCGGGGACCGGCGGCGATCACCATCCATCCGTCGGTGGTGCATGGCTTCGATTTTTCGCCGCAAGCGCAAGGCTACGTGCTCACGGTGGACCAGAACGTGATCTTCTCGGCGGCCGACCACCAGGGCGACTTGTACTCGACACTGTTCGTCGAGCCGTTGGCGATCGACTTCGCGGCGCTGCCGGAGGTGCGCGCCCGTCTGGAAGCGCTGCTGCAACAACTGCTGGCGGAAGCGGCCTGGCCTTCGTACGGGCACACGCTGATGCTGGAATGGCTGGCGCGCGCCGCCCTGCTGCTGCTGGTGCGGGTACAGGCCGATTACCGCTTCGCCGCCCAGTCGGGGCGCGGCGATTTTGAGTTGTTCAGCCGCTTCAGGGCGGAGGTGGAACGGCGATTCAAGGAGCAGTGGCAGGTCGGCCGGTATGCCGACGCGCTGCGGGTGTCGCCGGTGCGGTTGAATCGCCTGTGTCTCAAACTGTCCGGCAAATCCGCGTTCGACATCACCCAGGACCGGCTGATGCTGGAGGCGTGCCGCAAATTGACCTATGTCCCGGGCAGCATCGCCAGCATCGGCTATGAACTGGGCTTCCAGGACCCGGCCTACTTCAGCCGCCTGTTCAAAAAGCGCATGGGCCTTACGCCCAAGGCGTTCCGCCGGACGCGCGCGGAAGGTTAAAGCGAGGCGTTCAAAGCAAGGCGTTCAGCTCGACCTGCATCTTGATCAGCGCCGGCAGGCAGCGTTCCACCATCTGGTCGAGCGGCATGCGCGCCGCATGCACGCTGATGTTCATCGCGGCCACCACGTCGCCGCGAAAATTCTTCAAAGGGACCGCCATCGTGCGCAGCCCCAGCTCCAGCTCCTGGTCCACCAGCGCGTACCCCTGCGCCCTGGCGCGTGCGATCTCCAGCGCGAGGTGCTCTTTGCTGACGATGGTGTGCTCGGTGATCTGCTCCGGTTGCACGCGGGCGAGAAAACCATCCAGCTGGTCCTGCGGCAGGCTGGCCAACAGCACGCGCCCATTCGCGGTGCACCACGCCGGTACCCGAGTGCCCGGTTGCAGCGTCGCCGACACCAGTTGGCCGGCGCTGACGGCCGCCACGCAGACCAGATGATCGTGATCGAGCACGCCGGCCGATGCCGCCTCGCCCACCGAATACGCCAGCCGGTACAACAGCGGCTGCGCCAGACGCGGAAGCCGCGCCGAGTGCAGGTACGACTGGCCAAGCCGCAGCACCATCGGCGTCAGCGAAAACAGCTTGTTCTCATGACGCATGTAGCCGAGATGCGTCAGCGTGATTAGGTAGCGGCGCGCCGCCGCCCGCGTCAAGCCGGTGCGCTCGGCCACGTCGGCGATGCTCAGGCGGCCCCGCTCCTGGTCGAACGCCTCGATCACCTGCAAGCCCTTTTCCAGGCCGGCGATCATGTCGCGCTTCGAGGGAGGGTCGATCTCGGTGTTCATGGCAGAGAAAAATGGATATTTGGGCGCTATGCGCACATATTGTGCGTATAGCGAATATAGCATGCAGCCGATGGCTTGTGGCGGCGGCCCCGCTTTCGTACCATCGTCGACAGAACAAACCACAGGAGACAGGCAGTGAAATTCGATGCTATCGCGCCCGGCGTGTATCCGGAGCTGATCCACCCGCCGTACAAATCGACAGTGAAACGCGGCCCGATGCAGCCGATGCTGCGCATCGTCGCCCCGGAACCGGTCACGCGAAATATCACGCCTTCACCGCGCATCCTGCTACCGAACGATATGGACCTGACCGCACACGGCGAGTCCGAACCGTTGGGCGAAAAAATCGTCGTCACCGGCCGCGTGCTCGATGAAGACGGCCAGCCGGTGCGCAACTCGCTGCTGGAAGTCTGGCAATGCAACGCGGCCGGGCGCTATCGCCATAAGCGCGACCAGCACAACGCGCCGCTCGACCCCAACTTCAACGGCTGGGGGAAAATGATGACCGACGACGAAGGCCGCTACCGCTTCGTCACCATCAAACCGGGGCCGTACCCGTGGGGGAACCACGACAAGGCCTGGCGCCCGGCGCACATCCACTTTTCACTGTTCGGGAACGTCTACGCGCAGCGGCTTGTCACGCAAATGTACTTCCCCAACGATCCGCTGTTCGACTACGATCCGATCTTCCAGAGCATCCCCGACCTGGCCGCGCGCCAGCGCCTGATCTCGCGCTTCAGCCTTGAGCACACGGTCGGCGACCAGATGCTGGGCTATGAATTCGACATCGTGCTGCGCGGCCGCGACGCCACCCCCACCGGCATCTGAGAGGAACCGACATGACCAACGTGACTACTTCGACAAAACCGCCGGCCAACTCACTGGCCGAACCGATCACCACGTCGCAGACCATCGGCCCGTTCTCGCACGAGGCCTGGCATTGGGCGGTCGGCCTGAGCGACAACGCGCTGCCCGTCGACACCGTAACGATCAGCGGCATCATCTACGACGGCGACGGAATGCCGATCAACGACGCCCAGATCGAATCGTGGCAGCCCGCCGCCGCAGCAGCGGAAGCGTCGCAGCCGATGGCCGGCTTCCGCCGCGTGCCGAGCGGCGACCAGGGACAATTTACGCTGCGCCTGTCCGCTTGCCCGCAGCCGGCCGGCCAACCGCTGGCCTACATCACCGTCTTCGCGCGTGGTCTGGTCAAGCACCAGTTCACCGCCGTTTTCCTGGAAGACGACGCCGGGCTGACGGAATCGGCGATACTCGAGCAGATTCCCGCGCCGCGCCGCCCCACCCTGATCGCGGCCAAAATCGCCGATGGCGAGTACCGCTGGGAGATCCGCATGCAGGGCCAGCGCGAAACCGCGTTTTTCGACTATGTTTGAAACAGAACTGGAGCAGCAGTGAGTGTATCGATTTTCGACAGCTTCCTGACCACCACCGACATGATCGCCGTGTTCGACGACACCGCCATCGTGCAGGCGATGTTCCGGTTCGAGGAAGCGCTGGCCCAGGCGCAGGCCGACGAAGGCATGATGGCGCCGTCCGCCGCCCGCGCCATCGCCGGCGTCTGCAACGCGCAGTTATACGACATCCCCGCCATCATCAGCGCGGGCCGGCGCGCCGGCAGCCTGGCCATCCCGCTGGTCAAGGAGCTGACGAAGACAGTGGCGCTGTACGACGCCGACGCCGCCGCCAAGGTCCACTGGGGCAGCACCAGCCAGGACGTGATCGACACCGCCATGGTGCTGGCCACGCGCGACGCGCTGCAACTGCTGGATGACGGCCTGCACGACCTCACCGGCCACCTGCTGCAACTGGCGGAGCGGCATCTCGCGACGCCGGTGCTGGCGCGCACGCTGATGCAGCCGGCGCAGGTGACCAGCTTCGGTTTCAAGGTGACCGGCTGGCTGGCGCCGCTGGTGCGCGCGCGCCTGCGCCTGCGCGAAAGCGCGGCGCGCGCGCTGCAGCTGCAACTCGGTGGCGCGGTCGGCACGCTGGCGGTGATGGGCGAACAAGGCGCGGCCGTCGCCGCCCGCGTGGCCGCCGCGCTGAAGCTCAAAGTGGCCGACGCCGCATGGCACACGCAGCGCGACGAGTGGGTGCGCCTTGGGCTGGAGGTGGCGGTATTGACCGGTAGCCTGGGCAAGCTGGCCACGGACCTGAGCCTGATGACGCAGGGCGAAATCGCCGAACTGGCCGAACCATCCGGCAATGGGCGCGGCGGCTCGTCCGCGATGCCGCACAAACGCAATCCGGTGTCGGCGATGATCGCCCTGGCCGCCGCCACGCGCACGCCGCAGCACGCGGCCGCGCTGTTGGCCAGCATGGGCCAGCAGCACGAGCGTGGCCTCGGCAACTGGCAGGCCGAACTCGCCGAGTGGCCCAACCTGTTCCTGAGCGCCCATGGCGCGCTGCAAGCGCTGAACGACGCCTTCACCGGCCTGAAGGTCGACCAGGCGCGCATGCTGCGCAATATCGACGCGCTGCAAGGGCTGGTGTTCGCCGAGGCGGCATCGGCCTACCTGGCCGGCGCCATCGGCAAGCAGGCCGCACACGCGCTGCTGGAAAAAATGACCGGGGAAGCGCTGGCCGCTCAACGCCATCTGGCCGATGTGCTGGACGACGCGGTGCGGCAGGACCAATCACTGCGCGCGCACGTCGATAGCGCACATCTGCGCTCGCTGTTCGATGCGGTCGCCGCCACGGCGCCGGCCCACCGGCTGGCGCTGCAACAGCTGCAAAGCCTGCGCGGCGATATCGCCTCGCTCAACCAAAAGTGAAGACACCATGAGCTACGATCCCATCGACCACGACTTCGAGCGTGGCCTGAACAACCGTCGCGCCATCCTCGGCGACGCGTGGGTGGAGCGTTCGCTTGGCAACGCCACCAACTTCACCGCCGATTTCCAGAACCTGATCACGCGCTTCGCGTGGAACGAGATTTGGGGCCGTCCGGGCCTGGAACAGCAAACCCGCCGCGCCATCGTCCTGTCCATCACCATCGCGCTGGGGCGCTGGGAGGAGTTCGATCTGCACGTGCGCGCCGCGCTGCTGGGCGAGGAATCAAATCGCCTGACGCCGGATGAACTGAAGGAAGTGCTGATCCAGTCGGCCATCTACGCCGGCGTACCGGCCGCCAACACGGCCTTCACGCACGCGCTGGCGATCCTGCGCGAAGTCGGTCCACAGATCGGCTACGCGCTGGAACCCGCCACGCCGGCCGCCGCCAGTCATCCCGGCATCGGCCGCGAGGGCCGTACGGACAGCCGCGACAAAGCCCGCCCTTCCCTGCATTACGCCGTGCGCGAGCCGCGCAACGGCAAGGCGCCGCGCCATACAGTGGTATTTAGTCACGCCATCGGCTGCGATCTGACGATGTGGGACGGCCTGGCCAACCATCTGGCGGCCGATTGCCGCGTCATCGCCTACGACCACCGGGGCCATGGCGGTTCGGAAGCGCCGGCCGGCCTGTACACGATGACCGATCTGGCGGACGACGCGGCGGCGCTGCTGCGCGAGCTCGATACGGGGCCGGTGGTGTGGGTGGGCCTGTCGATGGGCGGCATGGTCGGCCAGGAGCTGGCGTTGCGTCATCCGGCGCTGGTGCGCGCGCTGGTGCTGGCCAATACCACTTCGGGCTATCCGCAGGCCGCGCGCGACGCCTGGCGCCAGCGCATCGCCACAGTGCGCGAGAGCGGCATCGAAGCGATCGCCGATGCCGTCATGGGACGCTACTTCCACGATGGGTTCCGCGCAGATCATGCGGCGGTCGTGGCGCGCTTCCGTCGCCGCGTGGTCTCGACCGACCCGGTGGGCTACGCCGGCTGCTGCAATGCCGTCGGCACGGTCGATACGACCGCGCGCCTGGGTGGCATTCAGGCACCGACGCTGGTGATCGCGGGCGAACTGGATCAGGGTACGCCGGTCGAGATGTCGCAGACACTGGTGGATAATATCGCCGGCGCGCGGCTCGAGATACTGCGGCAAGCCTCGCATCTGAGCTACATCGAGCAGCCGCAGGCTTTCAGCGAAGCCGTCACCGCGTTCATCGCCGAACTTTGAACCGCCGAGCAGATACGTAGGCGGATTAGCGCAGCGTAATCCGCCTAAGCATTAGACGCCCGGATCGCGCACCTTGTCGATCTGATCGAACTCCACGTTGAAGAACGAGCCGCCGGTGGCCTCCGCCTTGCGGATATACACCGTCTGCACAATGTCCCGCGTGCCGGCGTCGATGCTGATCGGGCCGCGCACGCTGGTCCACGCCATCCCCTTCATCGCCGCCAGCAGCTTGTCGCCGTTGCTGTCGCCCGCCGTCTTCTTCAGCGCCTGATACAGCATCTGCATGCCGTCGTACGCGCCGACGGAATGGAAGTTCGGCCGCATTCCCTTGTTCGCCTTAACAAACGCCTCGACATACGCCTTGTTCTCCGGCGATGGATGCGCGGCCGAATAGTGATGGCTGCTGACCACACCGGCGGCGGCCGGCCCGATGCTGGCCATCAGATCGTCGTCCAGCACATCGCCAGTGCAGATCAGGCGAATACCGGAAGCGGCCAGCCCGCGCTCGGTGAACTGCTTGAGCACCGCCGCGCCCTCGCCCGACGGCACGAATACAAACAGCGCATCCGGCTTCAGATCCTTCACCTTCGCCAGGAACGGCGCGTAATCGGGATTGCGCAACGGCGAACGCAAACTCGCCACCACCTTGCCGCCGCCCTCGGCGAAGACCTTGACGAACACTTTTTCCGCATCCAATCCGGGACCATAGTCGCTGACCAGGGTCACCACATTCTTCATCTTGTTCTTGGCCGCCCATTGCGCCATCGGCGCGGTCACCTGCGCCAGCGTGAAACCGGTGCGCACGATGTACGGCGAGCGTTGCGGAATCACCGACGTCGCCGCCGCCATGACGATCATCGGCACCTTGGCCTGCGTCGCCACCGGCGCGGCGGCAAAAGCCAGCGGCGTCAGGCCGAAGCCGGCCAGCACCTGCACCTTGTCGCGTGCGACCAGTTCCTGCGCCAGGCGCTTGGTCACGTCCGGCGACACGCCGCCGTCGTCTTTCAGGATGATCTGCACCTGGCGGCCGGCCACAAGGTTGCCGTTCTGCTGCAGGAAGAGTTTGACGGCGGCGTCGACCTGGCGGCCGGTGGAGGCGAAGGGGCCGGACATGGGGACGATCAGGCCGACTTTCAGGGGCTCGGCGGCATGTGCGATGCCGGCGGACAGCAAGGCGGCGCCCAGCAGGATATGGCGGCGGGTGATGTTCAGGTGGTGCATGGTGTGTCTCCTTTTTTTTGATGCGTCCGAAAGCGCTTTTGTAGGGCGGGCATGCCCGCGTGGATACGTACCGGCTCCGACGTCGTGCCCGACGATCTCGCCGCCGCGTATCACGCGCGGGCATGCCCGCCCTACCTTACGCAACTGCTACTTGTTCCGTAGGGTAGTCGGCTCCGCCGTCCACGCGTCGATCGTTGGCGGCGAGATCGTCGTGCACGAGAGCGGAGCCGGTACGTATCACCGCGTGGGCGGGGGACCCGCCCACCCTACGTGTATATCGTCAAGCCACGGCGACCAGTCGGTCGAGCTTCTCGCCGTCGGCCAGCAGGCTCGCCGAATCGGAGTCGTGCACGATGCGCCCCCGATCCAGCACGATCGCCCGCGAGGTCAGCGACAGCGCCAGGCGCGCATGCTGCTCGACCACGATGACGGACATGCCCTCCTCCGCCACCAGCTTGCGGATCACCCGCACCAGTTCCTGCACGATGATCGGCGCCAGGCCCTCCATCGGCTCGTCCAGCAGCAGGATGCGCGGATTGGTCATCAAGGCCCGGGCAATCGCCAGCATTTGCTGTTCGCCGCCCGACAACTGATTGCCCATGTTCGCGCGCCGTTCCTGCAGGCGCGGGAAGATGTCATAGATCTTGGCCAGGTTCCAGGGCCCCGGACGCTCCACCACCGTCAGGTGCTCCTCGACGGTCAGCGAGGGGAACATGTGGCGCTCCTGCGGCACCCAGCCCAGGCCGGAGCGCGAGCGTTTGTAGGTCGGCACGCGCGCGATGTCGGCGCCGGCCCAGCGAATGGATCCCTTGTGCAGGCGCGTCAGGCCCATCAGCGTGACCAGCAGGCTGGTCTTGCCGACGCCGTTACGGCCCAGCAGCGCCAGGCTGTCGCCCTCGTTCATCGTGAACGACACGTCTTCCAGCACGATCGATTCGCCATAACCGGCGGTGACGCCGTTCAATGCCAGCAGTTCAGCCATGTTCCACCTCGCCCAGATAGACTTCCTTCACGCGCGGGTCGGCGGCGATTTCGGCCGGCGTCCCCTCGGTCAGCACCTTGCCGCCCACCAGTACCGTGATGCGGTCGGCGAAGCGGAATACCAGGCCCATGTCGTGCTCGATGAAGAGCACGGTCACGTCGCGCGGCAAGCCGGCGATGACTTCGAACAGCTCCTTGGATTCAAGCGACGGAATGCCCGCCGCTGGTTCGTCCAGCAGCAGGATCTTCGGCTTCGTCGCCAGCGCCAGCGCGATCTCGACCAGGCGCTGCTTGCCATAGGCCATGCTGCGGGTGATGGAATTGGCTTCCTTCGTGAGCTTGAGCGTGGCCAGCAGCGCCATCGCTTCCTCGATCACCTCGTCGTGCTTCTCGACCGTCTTCCACCACACCTT